>NZ_JAYGHZ010000266.1:0-17104 GCF_034931285.1 Synechococcus sp. BA-120 BA3 | reverse complement strand
GCGCGTCTACCCCGCCGCCGACCTCTCCGAGCAGATCTCCACCGCCGGCCTCGAGGCCTCCGGCACCGGCAACATGAAATTCATGATGAACGGCGCCCTCACCATCGGCACCCTCGATGGCGCCAACATCGAGATCCGTGAGCAGGTCGGCGACGACAACTTCTTCCTCTTTGGCCGCACCACCGAAGGCATCGCCGAACTCCGGGAACAGGGCTACCGGCCCTGGGAATGGATCGGCAACGATCCGCTGCTGGCGGAGGTGTTCGCCCTGATCGAGCGGGGGCACTTCAGCCAGGGGGACACGGACCGCTTCCGGCCCATGACCGACCAGCTGCGGGGGGTCGACCCCTTCGTCGTGCTGGCCGACTTCGCGGCCTACCTGCAGGCCCAGGCCAGCGTCAGCGCCACCTGGGCCGACCGCCGCCGCTGGAATCAGATGGCGTTGCTGAACACCGCCCGCAGTGGCTTCTTCTCCTCCGATCGGGCCATCGGTGAGTACGCAGAACGCATCTGGGACGTGACGCCCTCCCCGGTGGCCATCCGCGGCAGCGACCTCAGCGCGCCACCCCCGGCATGAAGCGGCGCTCGTGGGGGGCTCCCTTGAGCATGCGGTTCCAGTAGATCCAGGGCAGCACGTCCTTCTTGACCACCCACATGCTCCAGCGCTCCTGGGTGGGATCGAGGGGGAAGGAGGGAACGGGCTGTCCCTCATAGTTGAACTCGGCCATGATCACCCGGCCGTAGCCGGTGATCAGCGGGCAGCAGGCGTAGCCGTCGTAGCGGGCCGCCAGGGGCTGACCGTCGAGGTGGGCCAGCAGGTTGGCCACCAGCACCGGTGCCTGGCCCCGCACCGCCGCCGCGGTCTTGGAGTTGGGCAGCGAGGAGACGTCGCCGAGGGAGAAGACGTTGGGGTGGCGCACGTGCTGGGTGGTGAACTTGTCCACCTCCACCCAGCCGCCGGGGCCGGCCACTGCCAGGGGGCTGGTGGCCACCACATCCGGGGCCGCCATCGGCGGGGTGACATGCAGCATCCCGAAGGGCAGCACCTCTTCGCGCACCGTGTCGCCGTCCTTGACGGCGAAGACGGCCTCCTTGCTGGCGGCGCGCACCTCCTTGAGGGTGTGCTGGTAGCGGGGCTCGATGCCGCGGCGGGCCACCACCTGGCGCAGGGGTTCGGCGAAGGTGGGAATCCCGAAGATCCCCGGGGTGGCGGTGGCGAAGATGACCTTGGTGGCCGCCGCCACCACCGGCGAGCGCTTGAAGACGTCGTCGGCCAGGTACATGATCTTCTGGGGCGCCCCGGCGCATTTGATCGGCGTGTCGGGGAAGGTGAAGATGGCGTTGCCGCCGCTGAACGCCTGGATCGTCGTCCAGGTGTAATCGACCAGATCCTTGGAATAGTTGCTGGTGATGCCCTCCGTGCCCAGGGCCTCCGGCAGACCCTTGATCCGGTCCCAGCAGAGCTTGATGCCGGTGGCCACCACCAGGGCGTCGTAATGGAGCGTTTCACCGTCGCTGCTGGTGACGGTGCCGGCCACCGGATCGAAACCGGTGGCGGCGGCGCGGATCCAGCGCACCCCCTCGGGGATCAGGTCCGCCTCGGCGCGGCGGGTCTGCTCGAGGGTGAAGACGCCGCCGCCCACCAGGGTCCAGCCGGGTTGGTAGTAGTGGTCGGGGGAGGGCTCCAGGATGGCGATCTCCAGACCGGGCCGGGCCCGCTTGAGCTGGCTGGCCACGGTGAGGCCCGCAGCCCCTCCGCCGACGATCAGGATCTGGTGATGGGCCATGGAACGGAACTCAGACGCGGAGGGCCCGGCAACGGCGCCGGAGAAATGTCACGGTCGCTACCTTGACCAGCGCCATGGCACCAGACTGAAGGTATCGAGAACCGGAGCAGGGCGATGTTCCTGAAAGTACGCCACAACGATGACGCCAGCCTCGTGGAGGTGCTGAACGTCAAGCAGTTGTTCAACCCCTTCGACGCCCGGGTCCAGGCCCGGCTCCACGGCGGCGAGGAGCTGCAGGATCCCCAGGAGTACCCCAAGACCGACCTGTTCTTTCCCTCCGGAGAGGCCCTGCCCCGGTGCTGGCTCGATTCCCATTACCAGAGCTGAAGCCGGCCGGGGCCAGCGCTGCTAAGACGCCTCCATGGCGTCCCATTCACACGAGCACCCACCGCACGACCATGGGCATCCACACGGCCAGGGTTCGCCCCGGGCCTTCTTCTGGGGGGTGCTGCTGAACAGCGGCCTCTCGGGGCTGCAGCTGGCGATCGGCATCGGCTTCGGCTCCCTGGCCCTGATCGGCGACGCCATCCACAACCTCGGTGATGTGGCCGGCCTGCTGCTGGGCTGGGGGGCCGAACGGCTGAGTGCCCGGCCGGCCACGGCTCGCTTCACCTACGGCTTCGGCCGCAGCACCCAGCTGGCCTCGCTGATGAACGCGGCCCTGATCCTGATGGCGGCCGGGGTGGTCATCGTCGAAGGAGTGCAGCGGCTGCTGGATCCGGTGCCGGTGGTCAGCGGCCCGGTGGCCTGGGCGGCGGCGGCCGGCATCGTGATCAACCTGCTCTCGGCCCGGCTGTTCGGCGCCGGCCACCACCACGATCTGAACCGGCGGGCGGCGGTGGTGCACCTGCTCACCGATGCCGCCGTCTCGGCCGCCGTTCTGGTCAGCGCCGTGCTGGTGGGGCTGGTGGGCTGGCTGTGGCTGGATGCGGCCACGGCCATCGGTGTGGGGCTGGCGGTGGCCTGGAGCGGCTGGGAACTGCTGATGGAATCCCTCAGCGCCAGCCTCGACGCCGTGCCGCGGGGCGTTGACCTGGCCGCGGTGGAGGCGGCCCTGCGGGACCTGCCCGGCGTGGAGAACGTCCACCATCTGCACGTCTGGGGCATGAGCACCTCCCGCACCGCCCTCACGGCCCATCTCGTCGGCCCTGGTGACGGCCCGCTCGACGCAGAGCTGCTGTCCCTTGCCCAGCGGCGGCTCGCCCCGCTGGGCATCACCCACAGCACGCTCCAGATCGAGGCGCCGGGGAGCTGTTCCCAGGACCCGATCAGCCGTCCAGGGGGTTCCGGGTCGCCTTCTTGTCCTGCTCCAGCAGCTGCTCCACCAGGAGCTTGAGCAGCAGCGACACGATCGCCACGCCCCCCAGCACCATTGCCGCCCCGAAGGCCAGTTCGGTCTGGTAGTTCTTGTAGGCGTCCTCCACGAAGAGGGGCAGGGTCTGGGTGAGGCCCTCGATGTTGCCGCTGACCACCGCGACGGCACCGAACTCCCCCAGGGCCCGGGCCGTGGTGAGGATCAGGCCGTAGAGGGCGGCCCAGCGCACCGAGGGGAGCGTCACCTTCCAGAACACCTGCCAGTTGCTGGCGCCGAGGGTGCGGGCGGCCTCCTCCTGCTCCCAGCCCTCCTCCTCCAGCAGGGGGATCACCTCCCGGGCCATGAAGGGGAAGGTGACGATGATCGTGGCCAGCACGATCCCCGGCCAGGAGAAGATGATCTTCCAGCCCAGGCTCTCGATGACGCCCCCCAGCAGGCCATGGGTGGGGCTGTAGAGCAGCACCAGCATCAGGCCCACCACCACCGGCGAGATCGAGAAGGGGAGGTCGATGATGCTGAGCAGCAGGGCCTTGCCCCGGAACTGGCGGCGGGCGATGGCGGTGGCCGCAGCCAGGCCGAAGATCACGTTGCAGGGCACCGCCACGGCGGTGGCGAACAGGGTCAGGCGCAGGGCCGAGAGCAGTTCGTGGGACTGGAAGTTCTCCAGGAAAGGCCCCAGCCCCTTGGCGAAGGCGGAGGCCACGACGCTCAGGGCGGGCAGCAGGATCACCACCCCCACGTAGAGGCAGGCGATCAGGGGGATCAGGATCGCCGCCAGATCAGGGCCCTGGCGGCGTGACCTGGGGCGGGGGGCCTGAACGGCTGCGGGGCTCTCCAGGGTGGGGACGACGATGGTCATGGCGGACAGCCGGTGGCGGGAACGAGAGGGCGGACAGGGCAAGGATTGAAGGCGGAGCCAGGTGGCGGGATCAGGCCGCGTCGCCCTGGTAGCGCTGGCCCCACACCTGCAGCAGGTTGATGACAAGCAAACTGAGCAGGGAGAAGATCAGCATCACCGCGCCGATCACGGTGGCGGCATCGAAGTCGTATTCCTCCAGTTTCTGGATGATCAACGTGGGGGTGATCAGGTCCCGGAACGGCACGTTGCTGGAGATCATCACCACCGAGCCGTACTCCCCCACGGCCCGGCTGTAGCCCTGGGCCACCCCGCCGAGGATCGCCGGCAGGAGCTGGGGGAGCACCACCCGCAGGCTGGTCTGGAGCGGCGTGGCCCCCAGGCACCAGGAGGCCTCCTCCTGCTCCTTCTCGAGGGAACGCAGCACGGGTTCCACGGTGCGCACCACAAAGGGCAGGGAGATGAACACCATCGCCACGGTCACCCCCGGGGCGGCGAAGGCCACCTTGAGGCCGAAGGCCTCGTTGAGCGGCTGGCCCAGCCAGCCGTTGGTGCTGTACACGGCCGTGAGGGCAAGACCGGCGACGGCGGTGGGAAGGGCGAAGGGCAGATCGATCAGGGCATCGAGCAGGCGCTGGCCAGGAAAGCGGCAGCGCACCAGCGCCCAGGCCACCGCCAGCCCGAAGACACCGTTGATGAAGCTGGCCACCAGGGCCAGGCCGAAGCTGACCTTGTAGGTGGCGATGGCCTCCGGTGTGGTGGCCATCTCCCAGAAACCGACGGGTCCCACCTCGGCGGCCCTGAGCAGCATCGCGCCCAGGGGCAGGAACAGGATCAGGCCCAGGTAGGTCCAGGTGATGCGCCAGGGCCAGCTGGGCAGCGCCAGGGCCGGCAGGCGCCAGCGACGCAGGAGGGCGGGGGCCATCGGAGCGGGAGGAGCGGGACGACGGCGTCAGACTAAAGGACGGTTCATCGGTGCGCTTACCGGTATAGTCAGTTTCTCCAGCCACCCAGGCCGCTCCCATGGGCATCCGCGTCGCCAACGTCAGCAAGAGCTTCGGCGACTTCCGCGCCGTCGACGACGTCAGCGTCGACGTGGAAAGCGGCTCCCTGGTGGCCCTGCTCGGACCCTCCGGGTCGGGCAAGAGCACCCTGCTGCGATTGATCGCCGGACTGGAGGAGGCCGATGCCGGCCGCATCTGGATCACCGGCGAGGAGGCGACCGAACGGTCGGTGCAGGAGCACCAGGTGGGCTTCGTCTTCCAGCATTTCGCCCTGTTCAAGCACCGCAACGTGCGTCGCAACGTGGCCTTCGGCCTTGAACTGCGCCGCTGGAAGCCCGAGGCGATCCGCCGGCGGGTCGACGAGCTGCTCGACCTGGTGCACCTGCGGGGCTACGGCAACCGCTACCCCTCCCAGCTGTCCGGCGGGCAGCGGCAGCGGGTAGCCCTGGCCCGAGCCCTGGCGGTGCAGCCCCGGGTGCTGCTGCTGGATGAACCCTTCAGCGCCCTCGATGCCAAGGTGCGCAAGGAACTGCGCGCCTGGCTGCGCAATCTCCACGACGAGATGCACGTCACCACCGTGATCGTCACCCACGACCAGGAGGAGGCCATGGAGGTGGCCGATCGGATCGTGGTGATGAACGAAGGCCGGGTGGAGCAGATCGGTTCCCCGGCGGAGATCTACGACCATCCCGCCTCACCGTTCGTGATGAGTTTCGTGGGCGCCGTCAACGAGTTGCCCAGCGGTTCCCTGCCCGTGCGGCGCGATGCGGTTCCGCCGCTGCCGGCGGAGGGCCGGATCTTCGTGCGCCCCCACCATGTGCAGGTGCATGCCACCCCCCAGCCGGGCACCGTGCCGGCCCGCCTGCGGCGCCTCACCCACATGGGCCGCGACCTGCAGGCGGAACTGGTGCTCGACTCAGAAGAAGTGGTGGTGGCCCAGTTCCCCCGGGAAGAGGTGGACGTCGCCAACCTCAAGCCCGGCGACCGACTGCATGTGATCAGCCGCCAGGCCCACGCCTTTCAACCGGATTTTTCGATCTGATCAGTCGATCGGAGCCGTGGCGGCGCGGCGGTTCGGAATGAACCTCCGCCAGGCGGGCATCGGCGAGGTACTGGGCCACGGCCAGGGGATCCTGGTGGCGCAGCAGTTCACCGTTGCGGAAGACGAGGGTGAAGCGCTGGGGATGGGACTCATTGAGCCTGGAGCGGAAGTACTGGGCAGCCATGAAGGTGGTTGTTGATGCGTGGGTGTTGTTGAACAGAAAGGACGCTGGGAATGGGGCGCTGAACCGCGTCGGCGTGTTCAGGGAATGCTGACCATCAGGTCGGTGTCGCTGACCTGATGCAGCAGGCCGAGGCGCTTGAAATGGTTGAGGGTCTTGGTGACCGTCACCCGGGTGAAGCCGCAGATCTCCGCCAGGGCCTGATGGGTGAGGTTCATGTCCCGCAGGGAGAGGCGGTAGCCGCGGCTGCTCACCTGCCCGAAGCGGAGGCCGATCCAGCGCAGCAGCCGCAGCAGCCGTGAGTCGGCGCCGCGGACCCGGTTGATCTCGAACAGCTCTTCGGTGTTCCGGATCTGGTGATGCAGGAAGGCCAGGATCTCGGCCTCGCTGGGATGGCCCTGCTCCACCACCACCGTGGACAGGCACTGGATCTCCACCGGACGCAGCGTGGAATAAGCGTTGGTCACCCAGTCACCCGGGCCCCACTGGCCAAGGGTGAAGGATTCGCCCTCCTCGTCGTGGGAGGCGGTGCGGATGTAGCCGTCCTGGATCTTCCAGTGAAGTCCGTCGGGCAGGACGTCATGGGGCAGGAGCGTGAGGCGGAGGGTCTGGGGCGTGCGTGAGGTGGTCATGGCCGCAGGCGGACAGCGATGGGGTCGGGGGGTTCAGGGCAGGGCGGACGGCCAGCCTTCGGCTGGCGACAGGCATTCGCCGACAACAGTCCATGGGGAGCCTGCGGGGACCCGAACACCATATCTCACATTTCCCATCGGCAATGTGGTCTATTTAACGGTCCAGCGCGGTCCGGCCGGATTCAGGGCCGGTCTGCTCAGATGAAGTACATCGCCTGGGCCTGGGCCAGGTGATCCCGCTGGTCCAGCAGGTCCTGCAGGGTGGTGCCCAAGAGAATGGCGCGGCGGGCCTCTTCGAGCCGTTCCTCCAGCCGACCCAGCACCTCGAATTCAGGGGTGACGCCCTCGCCGCCGGCCCGCGGCGTGACCTCCCCCTCCAGGCAGCTCACGACGTCATCGACCCGGATCTCGGCCGGTGGCCGGGCCAGCTGGTAACCCCCCTTCGGCCCGCGGATGCTGCGCAGGATCTGGCCCCGGCGCAGGCTGGCGAGCATCTGCTCCAGATAGCGATCGGGAATGGCCTGGCGCTGGGCGATCTCCGCCACCTGGAGGACACCGCCGCGGGAATGGATGGCGGCCAGCTCGATGAGCGAGACGAGGCCGTATCCGGTTTTCGCGCTGAAGGCCAAGGGAATCCACGGTTGTCTTACGGGGATTGTGGCAGGCCCGGCTTCGGCAATCGGCCCCCGCCGGGCCTCCGCCCGGTGTCATCCGCCCTACATCGCGCGGCGGCAGGGAGGAATAGTTTTCTCCAGTTCGCGCATCGGTCTACCGTACTTTATCCATTCTCCTCGCCACTTCCGTCCGCCACCCCCCTGGCCATCACCGGCCTCCTGCTGGGGGGCCTGGCCCTGAGCGGCTGCGGCACCCAGCCCGAGGGCGGTGGCGGCGCCGGCGGCAGCGGCGCTCCCGAGGAGCTGCTGCTGGTCAGCTACGCCGTGACCAAGGGGGCCTACGACCGGATCCTGCCCAAGTTCGAAGCCGACTGGAAGGCCCGAACCGGTCAGGCCATCAACGTCAAGACGAGCTACGGCGGCTCCGGCTCCCAGACCCGGGCGATCATCGACGGCCTCGATGCCGACGTGGCCACCCTCGCCCTGGCCGGTGACGTGCTCAAGCTCCAGGAAGCGGGCCTGGTGCAGCCGGGCTGGGAGAACGACCTGCCCGGCGGCGCGATCATCACCCACTCGGTGGTGGCCTTCGTGACCCGTGATGGCAACCCCAAAGGGGTACGGACCTGGGCCGACCTGGCCAAGCCCGGCGTCACCGTGGTGACGGCCAATCCCAAGACCTCCGGCGGCGCCCGCTGGAACTTCCTGGGGCTATGGGGCTCGATCAGCCAGACCGGCGGCAGCGAGGCCCAGGCCAAGGCCTACGTCAGTTCGGTTTACCGCAACGTCGACAACCTGCCCAAGGACGCCCGCGAGGCCAGTGACGTGTTCCTCAAGCGCGGACAGGGCGACGTGCTGCTCAACTACGAGAACGAGGCGATCCTGGCCAAGCGCAGCGGCGATCTCAAGGCCCCCTTCATCGTGCCCGAGGTCAACATCCGCATCGAGGGCCCGGTGACCGTCATCGACCGCAACGTGGATCGCAAGGGCACCCGCAAGGCCGCCGAGGCCCTGGCCGCCTTTCTGCAGAGCGAGCCGGCCCAGGAAATCTTCGCCGAGGAAGGCTTCCGTCCGGCCAGCCCGGGCGTCTGGAGCCGGGTGAAGGGCCGCTTCGCCCCGGTGAAGCAGCTGTTCTCGGCCGGCGACTTCGGTGGCTGGGAGAAGATCAACGCCACCTTCTTCGGCAAGGACGGGGTCTGGGACCAGCTGTTCAGCAGCTCCCGCTGATCCGGCCCCTCGCGGCGGGGACAATGGGGTCCTCGGTGGACCTCGGGTGATGTGCGAACTGCTGGCCCTCAGCGCCAACACCCCCACCGACATGCGCTTCTCCTTCCATGGCCTCACCCGCCGGGGGGGTGCCACCGGCTGCCACGGGGACGGCTGGGGGGTGGCCAGCTTCGACCCCGATGGCCGCGGGGTGCATCTGTACCGGGAGGACGCCCCGGCGGCCTTCTCGCCGATCGCCGCCCAGGTGGCCAGCCTGGATCTGCGCGCCCACTGCTCGATCGCCCACATCCGCAAGGCGACCCAGGGGGTGGTGGCCCTGGAGAACTGCCACCCCTTCCACCGGCGCTGGCAAGGGCGGGAGTGGGTGTTCGCCCACAACGGCAACCTGCTGGGACCTCTGCCTCAGACCCGGCTGTTCGTTCCAGAGGGATCCACCGACAGCGAAGTGGCCTTCTGCTGGATCCTGGAGCAACTGAACGCCGCCGGCGCCGATCCGGCGGACCTGGATGCCATCTTCGACACGCTGGTGCTCTGCGCCCGGCAGCTGGAGCAGCAGGGCACCTTCAACTGTCTGATCAGCAACGGCAGCTGGCTGTTCGCCCATGCCAGCAGCCGGCTGCACCGCATCACCCGCCGGGCCCCGTTCGGCCGGGCCACCCTGGCGGATGACGACCTGAGCGTCGACTTCTCCGAGCTGGCCGGCGTCGACGACGTCGTGACGATCGTCAGCACCGAACCGCTGACCAGGGATGAGGCATGGCTGCCGCTTCAGGCCGGCGAGGCCGTCCTGCTGGTGGGGGGCGAAGTGGTACGGCACCAGCCCCCCGGGGTGCCGGGAACAGCCAGCCCAGTACCGGACAGAACGCTTCGACGAGAACGAACGTCTGGGTGAGGCAAGCCATCACCTGGCAGAAGAGATCGTCCGCCAGCAGGGACATCCAGGCATACCAGATGGGCCGCGCGTGGCCAGCGGAAGCTGGCGCTCAGGGGAGCATCCCGCAGACGAACAGCTTGTTCATCACCGGGGCGGCGACCTGGTCGATGAAGGACTGACGCAGCTGGGGATCGTCGTTGAGCATGTCGAGCACGCGCTGCTCCTGGGACCCACGCCGCTCGCTGCGGGCGGCCCAGAGCTGCTCGCAGCTGGATTTCTGATAGCGCTCGATCACTTTCTTGGCCACCAGATTGACGACCGGGGACTGGGCGAAAACCGGCGCTGCGGTCAGCAGGCTGCCTGTGACACCCAGAGCGACACCCAGACGGGCCATCGGGCGGATCAGCATGGAGCGCCGGGAGGGAAGGTCCCCCCAACGTAGAACCGTGCCCGCGGCGATCCGCCCCCTCGGCCGGGCTCAGAAAACGTCGAGGGGCTCCAGGCTCGGCGACTCCACGCCACCGGCGGGGAGGGCATCGACCCGCACGGTGAGCGAGGAAGCCTGACGCCGGGCCGATTCGCCGCAGCTGCGCGGGGTGGGGAAGATCTTGCCGGGGTTGGCCAGGCCCGCCGGGTCGAAAGCGTCACGCACCAGGCGCATGGTGGCCAGGTCGTCGGGGGCGAACATCCAGTCGAGATAGCAGCGCTTGTCGCTGCCCACCCCGTGCTCGCCGGTGATACTGCCGCCCGCATCGATGCAGAGGCGCAGGATGTCGGCCCCCAGTTCCTGCACCCGGTCGGTTACGCCGGGCTCATCGGCCCGGTACAGGATCAGGGGGTGGAGATTGCCGTCGCCGGCATGGAACACGTTGGCCACCGGCAGGTCGTAGCGGCGGCTGAGCTCCTCGATCGCCGCCAGCACCCCGGGCAGGGCGCTGCGGGGCACGACGCCGTCCTGCACGTAATAGGTGGGGGTGATGCGGCCGACGGCGGCAAAGGCGGACTTGCGCCCCTTCCACAGCACGGCCCGGTCGGCTTCGCTGGAGGCGCGCCGGATGGTGCGGGCCCCGGCCTGTCGGCAGAGCTCACCGGCGATCTCCACGGCGGCGGCCACCTCGCGCTCCTGGCCGTCCAGTTCGATCAGCAGCACCGCGGCCGCATCGCGGGGGTACTCGTCGCGGCCGAACAGATCGTCGACGGCGTTGATGGTGAAGTTGTCCATGATCTCCATCCCGGCCGGCAGTACGCCGGCCGCCGTCACCAGGCGCACCGCCTCACCGGCGGCCTCCATGGCGGTGAAGTCGGCCAGCAGCACCGCCACGCTCTGCGGGGCCCGCAGCAGCCGTAGGGTGATGGCGGTGGCGATGCCGAGGGTGCCCTCGCTGCCGATGAACACCCCGCGCAGGTCCAGCTCGGGGGTCTCGGCCAGGCCGCTGCCCAGGGTGGTGACCGTGCCGTCGGGCAGCACCACCTCCATCTCCAGCACGTGGTTGCTGGTGACCCCGTACTTGAGGCAGTGCACGCCGCCGGAGTTCTCGGCCACGTTGCCGCCGATCGAGCAGACCACCTGGCTGGAGGGGTCCGGGGCGTAGTAGAAGCCGTCGCCGGCCACCGCCCGGGTGACCCAGCCGTTGATCACCCCCGGCTGGACGGTGATGCGGCGGTTGGCCAGATCGACATCGAGGATCGAGCGCATGCGGCTGGTGGCGATCACCAGCGCTCCGTTCTCCGCCAGGGCGCCCCCCGAGAGGCCGGTGCCGCTGCCACGGGCCAGGAAGGGCACGCCGCGGCGGTGGCACAGCCGCAGGATGGCGGCCACCTGTTCGGTGGTTTCGGGCAGCACCACCAGGGGGGGCTGGGCCCGGTGCAGCGTCAGGCCGTCGCAGTCGTAGGCCAGCAGCTCCTGGGGCGCCGCCACCACGGCCCGCGCCGGCAGCAGGGCGCGGCAGTCACGCTCCATCGCGGCCCAGTCGATCGTCACGGAAGCGTTCCGGTGGGCCGGGGAAGGGGTGCCATTGCTTCCGAACTTACCGAGGCGCAGCACCCCGGCACCCTTCTGGGTCAGGATGGGAAACGAATGCCTCCACCTTCCGCGGATCCCGCCTTGAGTTCGGCCACCCCTTCAGCGCCCGCCTCGGCCCCTTCCCTCCTCACCACCCGATCCGAGGAGATCTTCGCCGCCGCCCAGACACTCATGCCCGGGGGCGTCAGTTCCCCCGTGCGGGCCTTCAAGTCGGTGGGCGGCCAGCCGATCGTCTTCGACCGCGTCAAGGGGGCCTACGCCTGGGACGTCGACGGCAACCGCTACATCGACTACGTCGGCAGCTGGGGGCCCGCCATCTGCGGCCACAGCCATCCGGAGGTGATCGCCGCCCTGCACCAGGCCCTGGAGAAGGGCACCAGCTTCGGCGCCCCCTGCGTGCTCGAGAACGAGCTGGCCGAACTGGTCATCGCCGCCGTGCCGTCGGTGGAGATGGTGCGCTTCGTCAACTCCGGCACCGAGGCCTGCATGGCGGTGCTGCGGCTGATGCGCGCCTTCACCGGCCGGGAGAAGGTGATCAAGTTCGAGGGCTGCTACCACGGCCACGCCGACATGTTCCTGGTCAAGGCGGGCTCCGGGGTGGCCACCCTCGGCCTGCCCGACTCCCCCGGTGTGCCCCGCGCCGTCACCGCCGGCACCCTCACCGCCCCCTACAACTGCCTGGAGTCGGTCAAGCAGCTGTTCGCCAACAACCCCGGGGAGATCGCCGGGGTGATCCTGGAGCCGGTGGTGGGCAATGCGGGCTTCATCACCCCCGAGCCCGGCTTTCTCGAGGGCCTGCGCGAACTCACCAAGGAGAACGGCGCCCTGCTGGTGTTCGACGAAGTCATGACCGGCTTCCGCATCAGCTACGGCGGTGCCCAGGCCCGCTTCGGCGTCACCCCGGACCTCACCACCATGGGCAAGGTGATCGGCGGCGGCCTGCCGGTGGGGGCCTACGGCGGCCGGGCCGACATCATGGCGATGGTGGCCCCCGCCGGCCCCATGTATCAGGCGGGCACCCTGAGCGGCAATCCCCTGGCCATGACCGCCGGCATCAAGACCCTGCAGCTGCTCAGCCAGCCCGGCAGCTACGAGCGGCTGGAGACGATCACCAAACGGCTCATCGACGGCATCCGCGCCGCCGCCGCCGAAGCCGGCATCCCCTTCTGCGGCGGCAGCATCAGCGCCATGTTCGGCTTCTTCCTCTGTGAGGGGCCGGTGCACAACTTCGAGCAGGCCAAGGCCGCCGACACGGTCCGCTTCGGCCGCCTGCACCGCGGCATGCTCGAACGCGGCGTCTACCTGGCACCGAGCGCCTTCGAGGCGGGCTTCACCTCCCTGGCCCACAGCGACGCCGACATCGACGCCACCATCGACGCCTTCCGCGACGTCTTCCTCTCGCTGGCGTGAGCGTCGGTCGTCTGCTGGGGGTCGGCACCGGGCTGCTGACCCTGACCCTGCTGGCGGGCTGCGCCACCGACCCCGGCAGCCAGCCCCTCGATCTGGCCGGCGGCGTGCCGGTGGGGGCTGTGCTCGCCCTGACGGGCAACGCCAACGTCTACGGCCAGGACCAGAAGATCGGCCTGGAGCTGGCCCTGCAGCACCGCAATGGCGCCGGCGGCATCAACGGCACGCCCCTGAAGCTGGCCCTCGAGGACAGCGGCAGCGACGAACCGGGGGCCAACACGGCCTTCACCCTGCAGATCAACCGGGGCGTGCTGGCCCTGATCGGCCCCACCCTCTCCCAGCAGGCCTTCTCCGCCGACCCGATCGCCCAGCGCCGCGGCGTCCCGGTGGTGGCCCCCTCCAACACCGCCACCGGCATCCCGGAGATCGGCTTCTTCATCAGCCGGGTCTCGGCCCAGAGCTCGGTGATCGCGCCCCTGGCCATCGAGCGGGCCCTGAAGATCCAGCCGGGCCTGAAGCGGGCGGCGGTGTTCTACGCCCAGGACGACGCCTACAGCACCGCCGAGACCACCATTTTCCAGAAGGCACTCAAGGAGAAGGGCCTCGATCCGGTGACGGTGCAGCGCACCCAGCTCAACGACCAGGACTTCCAGAACCAGATCAGCGCCGCCCTGCGGGAGAAGCCCGACCTGATCGTGCTGTCGCTGCAGGCGGTGGACGGCGGCAACCTGATCCGCCAGCTGCGGGAGCTGGGTTACAAGGGCCTGATCGTGGCCGGCAACGGCATGAACACCCCGAACATCTATCCGATCTGCCAGAAGTACTGCGACGGGCTGCTGATCGCCCAGGCCTACAGCCCCGAACTGGACACCCCCGCCAACACGGCCTTCCTCAAGGCCTTCCAGGCGGCCAAGGGCGGCGCCATCCCGCCCCAGCTCACGGCCCAGGCCTACACGGCCCTCCAGGTGATCGGCGATGCGCTGGTGCGGCTGGACAAACGCCAGCCCCTGAAAGGGGCCACCCTGACCGACGCGCGCAAGGCGCTGATGGAGGAGATCCTGGCCGGCACCTACGCCACCCCCCTGGGGGAGATCCGCTTCACCCCGGAGGGCGAGGTGGTCCAGAGCCAGTTCTTCGTGGCCCAGGTGCGCATGGATCCGGGCGGGCGCAGCGGACGCTTCGCCCTGCTCAAGTAAGCCCCTGGTGGACCTGCTCCAGATCCTGGTCAACGGTCTGTCGGTGGGGGCGGTCTACGGGCTGTTCGCTCTCGGCTACACCCTGGTGTTCTCGGTCCTGGGGGTGATCAACTTCGCCCATGGGGCGGTGTTCACCCTGGGGGCCTACTTCACCTACCTGCTGATCGGCGGTGCGGTGGGGGCCAACGGTCTGCTGGCCGGCTTCCAGCTGCCCGTCGCCCTGCCCTTCTGGGGCGCCCTGCCCCTGGCGGGGCTGGGGGCGGCCCTGGTGGCCCTGCTGGTGGAGCGGGTGGCCTTCCGCCCCCTGCGCCGCCGCCGGGCCGATCCGCTGCTGGCCCTGATCACCAGCCTGGGGGCGGGGGTGATCCTGGTGAACCTGATCCAGCTGCTGGTGGGGGCCGAAAGCTACGCCATCCCCACCGGCGCCCTCGGCGGCCTGCCGGCCTCCTTCCCCCTGCTGGGCGCCCGGGTGCGCACGGTCCAGGCCCTGCTGCTGGGCATCGCGGTGCTGCTGCTGGCCCTGCTCACCCTCTGGCTGGAGGGCAGCCGCAACGGCAAGGGGCTGCAGGCGGTGGCGGAGGACGCCGAAACCGCCCAGCTGCTCGGCATCGACAGCACCGCCATGGTGCGCCTCGCCTTCGGGCTCAGCGGTTTCCTGGCCGGGATGGCCGGCGGCCTGGTGGGGCTGAGCGCCAGCATCGCCGGGCCCTACTTCGGCATCGGCTACGGCCTCAAGGGGCTGGCGGTGCTGGTGCTGGGCGGGCTGGGCAGCGTGCCGGGGGCGGTGCTGGGGGGCCTGATCGTCGGGCTGGCGGAGGCCCTGGTGCCGGCCGACTGGTCGGGCTACAAGGATGCGGTCAGCTACGGCTTCCTGTTCCTGGTACTGCTGCTGCGGCCCCGGGGTCTGCTGGGCCGGCCACTGCCCACCAAGGTGTGAGGGCCATGGACGCCGCCCTGCTCGAACAGATGCTGCTCGGCGCCCTGCTGGCCCTCTCGGTCTACCTGCCGCTGCGCTGCGGCCAGCTGTCCCTGGCCACCCCGGGCTTCTATGCGGTGGGGGGCTACGTGGCCGCCCTGCTCTCCACCGGCGTCCCCGCCTTCGGCGGCAGCGGCGCCACCTCACCGCTGCCGGCCCTGCTGGCGGAGATGGCCCTGGGCGGGGCCCTGGCGGGGCTGATCGCCCTGGCGATCGGCGGGCCGGTGCTGCGGTTGCGGGGGATCTACCTGGCCATCGCCACCATCGCCCTGGTGGAGATCCTGCGGGTGCTCAACCTCAACCTGCCCTTCACCGGCGGGGCCATGGGGATCTTCGGCATCCCCCAGCCCTTCGCCCACCCCGAGGGCTACGTGCTGTTCACCCTGGCGCTGCTGGCCCTGGCCTGCTGGCTGTGCCAGCGGCTGGAGTCGCTGCGGCTGGGGCGGGCGATGGCCGCCATCCGCGACGACGAACTGGCGGCCGCCTGCGTCGGCATCGACACCCCCCGCACCAAGCTGATCGCCTTCGTGGCCAGCGCCGTGCTCGCCGGCGTCACCGGTGCGCTGGCGGCCCATTTCCTCAACTCCTGGAACGCCCGGGCCGGCAGCTTCGACGCCAGCATCACCACCCTGGCCTTCGTGGTGTTCGGCGGCTCCCGTCTGTGGCCGGGGCCGGTGCTGGGGGGGCTGCTGCTCACCGCCCTGCCGGAGCTGCTGCGGCCGGTGGGGGACCTGCGCCTGATCCTGTTCGGGGCGGTGATTCTGCTGGGTCCGCTGTTCTTTCCCCAGGGACTGGTGACGGCGGAACGACTGCGCTGGCTGACCGGCCTGCTCGGCCGGGGCCGCCACCGGGGCCGCCAGGCTCCCCAGGCCCCATGAGCCCGAGCGCCAGCCCGAGTCCCGACGGCACCGCCCCGGCGCCCCTGCTGCAGGTGGAGGCTGTCAGCTGCCGCTTCGGCGGCCTGCTGGCCCTCGATCAGGTGGGTCTGGAGCTGGAGGAGGGGGAGATCTTCGGCCTGATCGGCCCCAACGGCGCCGGCAAGACCACCCTGTTCAACGTGATCTCCGGCCTCACCCCCCCCAGCGGCGGCCGCTGCCTGTGGCGGGGGGCGCCCACCACGGGCCTGGGGGCCAGCGGCCTCAACCGCCTCGGCATCGCCCGCACCTTCCAGAACCTGCGCCTGTTCGAGAGCCTGTCGGTGCGGGAGAACGTGCTGGTGGGCCTGCACCATGCGGCCCGCACCCCCCTGCTGGGGGCCCTGGTGGCCAACGGCGCCTTCCGCCAACACCGGAGGGGCCTGGAGGATCGGGCGATGGAGCTGCTGGCCCTGCTGGAGCTGGAGGCCCTGGCCGACCAGCGGGCCGGGGACCTGCCCTACGGCGACCGCCGCCGGCTGGAGATCGCCCGGGCCCTGGCGACGGCGCCGCGGCTGCTGCTGCTGGATGAACCCGCCGCCGGCATGAACCCGGCCGAGAAGGACGACCTGCGGCGGCTGATCGGCACGATCCGCGAGCACTTCGCGCTGACGGTGCTGATCATCGAGCACCACGTGCCGCTGATGATGCAGCTCTGCGACCGGTTGGCGGTGCTCAACTTCGGCAGGCGCATTGCCCTGGGCAGCCCCGCCGAGGTGCGCACCGACCCACGGGTGATCGAGGCCTATCTGGGGGGCTCGGGTGGCAGCTCGGGCGCCAGTTCGGGCGGTGCCGGCGGAGACGGCCGATGAGCGCGCCGCTGCTGGAGCTGCGTTGTCTCACCGTGCGCTACGGCGCCCTCCCCGCCCTGCGGGGCCTCGATCTGCAGGTGAAGGAAGGGGAGCTGGTGGCCCTGCTGGGGGCCAACGGCGCCGGCAAGAGCACCACCCTGCGGGCCATCTCCCGGCTGGTGGGCGCCGCCGCCGGCCAGGTGCTGTGGCGCGGCGCCGACCTGGCGGGGGTAAGCACCCACCGCCCGGTGCGCCTCCTGTCTCCTAT
>NZ_JAYGHZ010000265.1:0-17555 GCF_034931285.1 Synechococcus sp. BA-120 BA3 | reverse complement strand
TCGAACCTCCAAAGATGACATCGGTCATGGCCCGGCCTCCCCAAATTCAGTGTGGCTATGGGCTTTGGATTTGGCCGTGGGTGTTTCGGACGCGAGGGCGTGCAGAGCTGTACTGGTACGTTTCCTGGCAGAGGGGGTCGTCGGACACTGAGGCCGCAACCGCTGTTTCGACCTACCTTCGGCGTCGGGCTGTTTGGAATGCAATCAGGGCTGAGGCCAGATTAAAAGGAGAGCACATAACAACATATTCCTTCCGTCACGGGTATGCCCTACGCGCCCATGAAGTGGCCAGGATGTCAACCAGGACGACGGCCGTACTAATGGGGCATTGTCCAAAGACCCACAATGGTTACTATGGAAGATGGACTGACGAGGAAACGATTGACGCCGCGATGCAGCAAGCTCAACGAAGAATTAAGGCACGCCAAGACGAATGCCAGCAGAGACTCTCCTAAGGCATAAGCGGCATGCTGGCGCCGGTTCTGAGCTCCATACCCTCACAGCCAGCAGCGAGCAGCAACATGCCCAAACGCCGTACCCCAGCGGGCTCGGCACCCGTGGAACTCTGGCTTCCCACGAAAAGGGCAGCGGCAGCACTGGGCATCTGCGGAGCAAAGCTGAAACGCTACGCCGACCGCGACGGATTCCTGATCCCGGATCTGCACTGGCGGCACGGGGCACACCCGAACAGCCCTCGCATTGGGGAGATTCACGGGTGCCGCGCCGCCATCACCTGGAGGGGACGGCACGGACACCGGAACGCGGGAGCGAATTAGAAGTCACTGGGGACATGACCGGATCACTCCCAGGCCTACCAGCAGCGAACCGTGAGAGCTGCCGCGCTGATATCTGCCGGAGGGTTCGGATCGGGCACAAGCTCCTCTCCGCCGCAGGGCCTGAACCTGTCACTGACCGATGCCTGGTCGACTGAGATATCAGGAAAACCAATGGCCAGGGCTTCTCCAATCCTAGCGACGTTGACACCACCGCTTCCGCCCCACTCCGCGACGCGATTACAGATTGCACAAAGCCGCACTCGTCCTTGCAGCCACCGTGATCACCGGCGCCACGCTGTCAGCCGGTACTGCCAATGCGGAGGTGCCTCTCTTCGCTGCTCGCTGCTCCATCAGCATCTCGGCCGACTCCAGCTCTGAAGGCGAGGTGTACGTGAACGGCAAGGTGGCGAAGCTGATCCGACGGCCCGATGGGCAGATCACCGCCCAGTCCGGAGGGGTATTTGTGGACATCACTCCCCGCGGAAGCCAGCCGCCACGGGTCAGTTACACCGGCAAAGACAAATCCATCGGCGTCTGCGAAATCCTCTCGTTCAAAGCTCCCACAGGCCATGGTGGCTTCAGCAGCGGCCACCGCGCCTCCAGCTCCGAGCGCGCCGGTCAGGGGCGTTTTGATGCAAGCGGCCCGGTGCCCTGCACCCAGAGCCCCAGCCAGCCCATGGGACAGTGCCAGGCGCGGGTGGCCCGGGATCCGGGGGGCTGACCTGAGCCAGGCGGACGGCAGCATGCACTTCAAGGCCACCAAGACCGGCGATCTCTACCGGATCGAAGCCGGAAAGGAGCGCTTCGAAATCGTGGAGGCCTTCATCTACGGCGGCTGAGGATGATCTAGACCAGCCGGAGGATCGGTGGCTCTATCAGCTCCACCCCCTCCGCCTGCTGCATCAGAACCCAGGCGCTGAACAGCCGCTCCGACAGGAAGCTCAGATCACGTACCTGATAGGGAACGCGGGCCTCCCGAGATGGAATCTGCTGTTCCAGCGCCTGTAGGATCGGAAACCAGAGGGAGCAGAGCTGCTCAAAGCGCTCCCAGGAGCAGAGGAAGAGATTGCAGTTGTAGAGACGATTCGAACCCATCATTTCCAGGAAGTACGGAGTCAGGGCTGGAGCGATCGCTTCCACAGCCATGTGCAGCAGCAGCAGATCCTGAAAAATGTGGTACTCACCATAAAGTGCAGCATTGCTACGGCGTTGCACCACGGGGCGCTTCACCACCAGGCGGTTGGCGCCCAGCCACTCCGCCGGAGGGGGAGCAAGCAGCCGTTGCGGCTCCGGACCCAGTTCCGCTGCGGCGAGCCTTCGCTCATCGAGCCCCAGAGCCGCCTGGGGCTGAAGATCAAAAAAGCGGCGGTAGTGGCAAAAACCCACGAAGGCACTGCGAGGGCCCCGCTGCCAGACATCGAATACGGCCGAAAGCTCTGACCAGCGGGAATTGTTCAACCGCAACGGCGCCTCACGATCCGAGAGCACGGAGGTGTCCGCCGGCAGGGCATCGGCGGCGGCCCCCACCAGAAACGGAGTGAGAATGTCACTGCCAAAGCGTGGCATTCCCTGGTGAGAAACGCAGTGGATCCGCACCGGCACCGGCGACGGCGGGCGGTTGTGGCTGCGGGAATCACTGTGAAGGCTGGATCGGAATAAGGACGTAGTGTGCGTGCGGGTGGCCATTCCCCCCGGGGCCAAGGCCGGGCCTACGGCATCAGGATCTGCCGATGGCACCACCTCGAACAGCAGGCTGTAGGGGCAATCCCGATCGCTGCCATGGAAGGGCGGATCGGCAGCGGATTTCTCCAGCAAAGCCGTGAGATAGCGGCGACTGAAGGGCGCCACCTCATCCAGCACCACACCGGCCAGGTGCTGGAGCATCGATTCGTTCACCTCCACCCCGGGGGAAACCCCCAGCGCCAAGAACTCCTGCAGCAGGCTCACCAGGGAAGGCAGCCCCCGGGCTCGATGCTCCTCCAGCCACTCCGGAACCGGCAACTGGAGCGCGGTGTACCACTGCTCCAGTTCCCGTTCCGCCTCCTCGGCCCACTCGGCCACCGGGCAGGCGATCCAGGCCCTGGATCGCGTGACCCGCAGCAACTCCCGCAGGGCCTGGGGGCGATCCTCAGCCGCTAGGTGCTCCAGCACGTCCACACAGAGCACCAGATCGAAACTGCGATCCGCGAAGGGCAGCGTCAGGATGCTGCCCTGGCGCAGATCCAGCCAGGGGGTGTCCGGCTGGCAGAAATCCCGTTCGAGCCCCACCACCGGGCGCTGGAGGTAGCGGGCGATTCCGCCGGGGCCGCAGCCCACCTCCAGCACGCTGCGCTGCGGATCCGCCAACTCCGGAGTGCGCTCCAGGATGCGGCTGTAGCGAACCCGCCAGTTCAGCATGGCGACTCCAGGCCCTGAGAGGGGCTCCGCCCTGCCGCAACCGCCCGCTCCAGCCCCCAGTAGATGGATTCTTCGAACGGCATGGCCAGGGCCCGCATCAGGCGCTGCCGCACCAGGAGTTCCTCTTCCTTGCTGAGCAGGCCATTGCTAAAGCGCATCTCGAGCGAACCCATGCTGCGCACATGGGTGAGGGGGGCCAGATCCACCGCCGCAAAGCGCCAGTCCTGCAGATGGGCCGCGCAGAGAGGCAGGGCGAAGCGATCGAGTCCATAGCCGCTGCGCACCCCGGCTCCGAAGGGCATCACCAACTCGAGCAGATCGTTGCGGATGAAGGGGGCCATGATCTCCACGATCGGCACACGATGCAGGGAGGAGCCCACCCGCTGCCGCAGCCAGCCATATTCGCGGCTGAGGGAACTGCTGAAGCTCACGGCGGGCTGGGCAGCGGAGAGGCCATGGATGCGGGCGATCGCCAGCAGGGTCTGGATGGCCGAGGTGGTGAGCAGAACATCGTCGTCGAGGAAGGCCATGTAGTGGCCCTCCGGCGGGGGCTCCAGCCGCTGCCAGGCCTCCTGCATCAGCTGCCCCTTGCATTCGGTGGCGATGCTGATCACCGGCCAGCCGTGGGGGTTGGTGCCGGGCTCGAGGCCCTGGCCGGTCCAGTCGAACAGCACCACCCGGCAGGGAAGCGGCTGATCCACCACCAGGCAATGGCGGCCGCGCTCACAGGCGAGCACGATCAGATCGCCGGGCCGGGCACCAGGGTTCTGCACCGGACGGCCCGCGAGGATGGGATCTACCTGGTCGAGGCCCTCCACGGCGGCCTGCATCTCCGGCAGAAACTGATCGCTGTGGCTCCCCAGAACCCAGCGTGACCACATCTGCCGCTCCCGATCGGAGCGGTCCACCAGCAAGGGGACGGGAACGGACCAGGCTTCGGCTCCCGGATGGGCCATCAGGATCGTCCGGGGAAGGGAGAGGCACTGCCCAGCCGGGCACGGGCAAGGGCGAGGAACGCCCGGTCCTCGGCATAGGTGCGCTCCAGCGCCTGCACGGCCTCGGGCAGGAGATCCTCCACGTGCAGCGTTGGCTGCGCCTCCTCGGCGGGAGCCCCGGGGATGGGGGTGCCACGCACCCGGCTCCAGTGGGCCACCAGATCGGGGATGGAGGCCGGATCGAGCAGGGTGGTGTAAAGATCGGCCCGGCCGCTGAGAAAGCGGCTCTGGGGCAGGGTGCGCAGACACCAGTCCCAGTCCCGGGGCCAGGAAGGCTCCAGGGCCAGGGCTACCTGGTTCATGCGCTCCACAGGGGTGGCGTGGCCCTCGCCACATGGAAGGGCGTGCAGCCTGCGGCGGCAGGCGGCCACGAAGCGCTCGATCGGATCACGCCAGACGGCCACCAGGCTTCGGTGACCCGCCAGCCCCTCAAGCTGGTCGGCGTGTAGCCAGCGGGTGTGGGCGAGGGCCAGCGTCTGGACCTCGGCGGCAGCGGTGGCAGAGGCTGAATCCTGCGGATCTGGCCAGGAGCCCGACGCCAGCAACCAGGCCCACTGCAGCTGGAGGTGTCCATTACCAGGCACCCAGATATAGACCGCATCGGAGCCGAGCGGGAGCAGGGGAATCCGGCAGGCTCCCGCCAGGAGATCACGCTGCAGGGCGTCCACCGCGGCGGAGCTGGAGAGGCGGAACCCCGGGATGGGATCTTCCGCCCGCAGGGGCGGAGTGGAGCGGACCATGGTCAAGCGGCGGCCGAAACCGTCTCGCCGCTGGCCGGCACGGGATCGGAATCGCTGGCCTGCGGTCGGGTGATGCGCTGCACCTCACTCCGGAAGGCATCCGCCACGCTTCGATCCTGGAAGAGCCGGTGCTTGCGCTCCCGGATCCGCTCCCGGATGGAGGCGGCAAAATCACCGTCCTGCAGCAGCCGGACGGAAGTTTCGACATAAGCATCCCGGCTTTCGGCCACCAGTTCCGGGATGTCCATCAGGGAGAGCATGGCCACGGTGTGGCGCCCCCGCATGTAGGTGGTGGGACAGGTGAGCACGGGGCAATCGAGCGAGAAGGCCTGGAGGGAACTGTTACCGCCGTTCCAGTCGATGGTGTCGATCACATGATGGGCGATCGCGAACAGGCCCATGTAGTCGCCGTAATCGAGGCGGGGCAGGATCCGCACATGCTGGTCGATGTCCAGACCGCGGTGCTCGAAATGGGGTCGCAGGCGGGCATGCAGGCGCTTGGCGATGCTGCCATGGCCCATGTGACCGATCAGGATGATCAGAGCCTCGCGGTGCCGGGCTGCGATTTCCGCGAAGGTCCAGTCGTTGCGGGGATGATATTTGAAGCTGCTCTGGGTGGAGAGCAGCAGCGGCCGTTCCCGGGGGAGGTCATAGGCTTCATAAAGCCGCTGCCCATCGTGCAGGGCCACGGGGATCTCGTAGTTGAGGCCCGTGCCGGGGAGGCGGAGCAGGGTTTCGCTGTAGTGGTCTTCGTTGCCGGGGGGCTCCATGCCATCGGCGCCGAAGAAGTACTGGATCGTGGTGGATCCACTCGTGATCGGATGTCCCCAGCCGAGGGCCTGCACCGGGGCGAGCTGCAGCACGGAGATCACCTTGCTGGCCGGGTGCATGCCCACATCCGTGTAGAGGAGCAGATCGAGTTGATCATCAAGGATCTGCTGCAGGGCGGGCTCGGGATTCTCGGCCCGCAGGGGCATGTAGCGATAGGTGCCGAGGGCGGCAAACCGTTCGGTGCCGGAATCCTCCCGATCACCGATGTTGTAGGTGTAGATGGAGAAATCAGGCCGCTGGGCGATGCCCTCCAGCCAACCCAGGGCCCAGATGGAGCCGTTGTGGTTGTGGAGATGGGCCGAGATCAATCCCACCCGGATCGGCGTGGCATCCGCCACCGAGCGCTGGGGCAGGGGCTGCATGAAGCGGTCGAGGCGCGGCCGCAGCACACGGTCGAGCACTGCGGCGTAGAGCTCCTGCAGGGGCCGGTCGTCCTCCATCTGATAGGCGAGATAGAAGTTGGTGATCGACCAGGCGTGGGAGTACAGCAGCTCCCAGATCGGATCCTCCTGGGAGAATCCATCCAGCAGAGCCAGAAGATCCGCCAGATCATCGTGCCAGCGCTGCCGTGTCGCGGAAACCTGCTTCTCGCTGTGGAACAGGATGGGCAGGACATGCAGACGTTGCATCAACTGCAGCCGCCGATCCTCGGCTTGATCCGCAAGCGCCAGGGCGTCGTCGTAGCGATCGAGTTCCAGCAGGCAGTTGATCCTCCCCTGCAGGGCCACCACCTGCTCGGCCGGGCTGATGGGCTGCTGAGCCAGCTGGGTGAAATGCTCCAGGGATTCCTGGTGCTGGCGATCCTGCATCAGGGCCTGCGCCAGGTTCTGCCGGGAGGGGCGGAAGGCGGCATCGATGCTGAGGGCATGGCGATAGCTGGCCATGGCGGCCTGCGTCTCCCCGATCGCCGCCTGGGCCAGACCGAGATTGTTCCAGGCATCGGGATAGGCCGGCGCGAACTGAAGACAGAGCCGGTAGGCCTCCACGGCCTCCCGCTCGCGGCGATGTTCCCGCAGCAGGTTGGCCAGGGTGAAGGCCGCCGCCGCCGAACCAGGCTGGTCGCGGAGCAGAAGACGCAGTTCCCGCTCGGCCTCCTGCAGCTGGTCCAGTTCGATCAGGGCCAGGGCAAGGTTGTGGCGGCACTCCACAAAGGAGGGGAACTGGCTGAGGGCATCGCGGTAGAGCCGCAGGCCCTCGGTGGGGTTGCCCAGGGCGCGGCAGCAGTTGCCGCCGTTGAACAGCACATAAGGGGTGAGGAAACCCTGCTGCTGGGCGGCTTCGAAACAGCGCAGCGCCCGCTCCGGCACCCCGAGCTGCTGATGGGCCAGACCCTCCAGGTAGGCGATCTCCCCAGCGTGGGGATGGCCCTGGAGGCCGGTCACCAGATCGATCACCTCCTGGAGTCGTTGCTGGGTGAGTGCCTCGTAGAGGTGCGACAGACCGGCCTCGGGAAGGTTATGGGGCGGCCATGCCCCTGGGTCGGGAGACACCGCGGGCAGGGGCGGGCGCTGGAGGGCGTCCCGCGCCAGGGCCAGTTCCTGTTGGAGCTGCTGAAGATCCCGCTGAAGTCCGGCGATCTGGAAATTGCGATCGCGCAACTGCTGGAGAGGATCGGCGAGTGCGTCGGGATCGGCGGGGGCCAGGGGCCGCTGTCTTTTCTTGCCTGGATGGGGCAGGCCATAGCCAAAGGCATCTAAATCAGCGCCATAGATTTCCTGGAGGGTGCTGAGGGATTCAGCGCCGTAACTCTCGGGCCAGCGTTGTTCGAGGCGCTGGCGAAAATGGGCGTTGTAGTTGTGAATTTCCTGCTCCAGCCGTGCCTGCAACTGAGCCGTGAGGTGGGGACGCAACAACTCAGCGAGCTTTGGTACAAGATCACTACGATCAAGGCGATGGTTGATCTGCAGCTCGGGCTGAAACCACTCGTTCTGGGGCTGCAGGTGGCCATCGCGCCGCAGCCAGTGCCAATGCTGGCGCAGAAACGCAACGAAGGCCTCGAACGTGCATGGCAGCGCTGGATCTAGCCCAGCACTCTCCTGTACCGAAGCGTTCAGGGGGAGATAGGCAGGATCGGCCAGGTGCAGCTTGTCGTGCCAGAAGGACAGCAGCCGCTCGCCAGGGTGGCGGGTCACCCCCAGGCGGATCGCGTGGGGATCCGCAAGGAGCGCCTGGGCTTCGGCGGGAGGAAGCTCCGCAAGACTGGGCAGGCCGTGCACCGCGGGCCGGTGAATCGCCAGCGCCGGTCGGGTTTCATCGTGGGCAGCGGCGTTGGGGGGCTCGCGTCCCGCAGCGATCACGGCGACCCGCTTGAGCAGGGTGGAGGCCACCTTGGGGATAGGAAGCACAAGCAGCCGCGCCGGTTGCACCACCAACAGGGAGCTGCTCGGATACACCAAGGGAGTTCCACACTGCTGGACGCTGGCGATAGCGTACCCCTGGCATCCTCGCATCCTCAAGCGGGCGGAACAGGGACAACGCCGCTGGGGATCACTCACCGACCCCTCGAAAGAGCCCAGCAAACCCTGTGCCAATTCCATTAATGTCTACCTACCAGCAAGCAAGAAGGGCGGCGATGGAAAAGCTGCAACTTGAAAGGAAATCCTGAATATTCCAGTGGAACGGCTGGGTAGTTCGCAATAATTTCCCTTCTTTCCCCGTAGCTATGCCCCTGAACGCCGTTCTGCTGGCCCTTGCCCTCAAGCTCGGCGGATTCCGGCGTACCGGCAGGCGCCGCAGGGGGGGGAGGAATCGACGCTGGAGCCAGTCGGCCCAGACGATTTTTGCTGCCTGGGCGGTGCTGGGCCAGCTCGCGCCTGCCCTGGTGGGCGTGGGGCAGCTTTCCGGTGCACCCGCCCAGGCACAGATCACCTCCATCCCAGGCAGTTACGGCGGCGGCACGCCCAACAGCAGCTCAGCCACTGGAGACGGGGCGTTTGCGATCGGCCGGGCCGCTAACGCCAACGGCAGCGGCGCACTGTCGCTCGGCAACCGATCCACCGCGATCGGCCAGAACACCGTGGCCATCGGCGTGGAAAGCGTTGCCGACTCCAGCCTGATCGACACCTCCGGATCGGTGGCCATCGGCTTCCGCAGCAATGCCACTGGCGTGGCGGCCACCGCCTTGGGCGATCAGGCCCAGGCGATCGGTACAGGTGCAGCAGCTTTTGGATTTGAATCCGTAGCCAATGGCAGTGGTGCCACCGCCTCGGGCCAAGGGGCCACAGCCAATGGCAGTCGCGCCACCGCACTGGGTGACAGCGCCAACGCCACCGGCACCAGCGCCACCGCACTAGGCGACAGCACCACCGCCAACGGTTTCAGCGCCATCGCACTGGGTGACAGCGCCAACGCCACCGGCACCAGCGCCACCGCACTGGGTTTCAATGCCATCGCCACCGGCACCAGCGCCACCGCACTGGGTGACAACGCCAACGCCACCGGCGCCAGTGCCACCGCCATCGGCAGCAGCGCCAGTGCCGATGGGTTCAGGGCGACGGCATCCGGAACCAATGCCAACGCCTTGGCCAACGATGCTTCCGCTTTCGGGAGCTCAGCCGCAGCACGCGCAACCGATGCCTCCGCATTCGGTGCCAGCGCCCAGGCCAACTTCGCCGGTTCCACCGCCCTCGGCACCGGTGCTGCGACCACACGCGCCAACCAGGTGGTGCTGGGCCGCTCCGGTGACACCGTCACCATCCCCAACCTTTCCGGCGCCGGCAGCGGCCTGATCCTCGCCAACGACGACGGCACCCTCTCCCGCTCCGCCGTCTCCGCCGCTGCCATCAACAGCCTCAACTGCGTCGGCACCGGCGCCAACGCCGTCTGCTACGGACCGGGCGCCAACGCCACCGGCAGCTTCACCACCGCCATCGGCTCCGATGCCAATGCCAGCGGCTTCGGTGCTACAGCGACAGGCTTCCAGGCCAACGCCAACGGCGACGGCGTTACAGCGACTGGCTTCCTGGCCAACGCCAACGGCACCGGTGCCACCGCTCTTGGGGCACGTGCCAACGCCAACAGCACCGGTGCTACGGCAACAGGCAGTGAGGCCAACGCCAACGGCATCGGCGCTACAGCGACAGGCTTCCTGGCCAACGCCACCGGAATCGGGGCCACCGCCCTGGGCGGCGACGCCAAAGCCAACGGAAACGGGGCCACTGCGATGGGCCTGGCTGCCAATGCAAGAGCCGCAGGATCCACCGCTCTGGGTGCAGGCGCCAACGCAGGCAGCGGCAGTGCCACGGCCGTTGGACGAGACGCCAACTCCACCGGCACCGCTGCCACCGCCCTTGGCTCCAACGCCAGAGCCGACGGAGCTGGGGCAACTGCGATGGGCCGGCTAGCCAATGCAAACGGTATTGGATCCACGGCTTCAGGCTTCAGGGCCACAGCCATCGGTTTCGGCTCCACGGCCTCCGGTTTCCAGGCCAGAGCCAATGGCCCCGACGCCTCAGCCTTCGGTGCCGGCTCCAACGCCAGCTTCACCAACTCCACCGCCCTCGGCACCGGTGCCACCACCACCCGCGAAAACCAGGTGGTGCTGGGTCGTCAGGGTGACACCGTCACCATCCCCAACCTTTCGGGTACCGGTGAGGGCCTGGTGATCGCCAACGGCGATGGCACCCTCATCCGCTCGGCCAACGTCAGCGCCAACGCCCTCAATTCCCTCAACTGCGTCGGCACCGGCACCGATGCCGTCTGCTACGGGCCCAATGCCGTCGCCACCGGCGACTTCTCCACCGCCATCGGTGCCGGTGCCACCGCCAACCAGACCGGTGCTCTCACCGTGGGCGCCAATGCCAATGCCAATGGCAGCGGCAGCACAGCGACCGGCCGCTTTGCCACCGCCAACGGCAGCGGCGCCACGGCAACCGGCCTCGGCGCCACGGCCAACGGCAGCGGCGCCACCGCGACCGGCCGCGAGGCCTTTGCCAACGGCGAAGGCGCTACTGCTACTGGTCTCCTGGCCACGGCCAACGCCACCGACGCGTCTGCCTTCGGTCGCTCCGCTGCCGCACGGGCAACCGATGCCTCCGCGTTCGGTGCCGGCGCCCAGGCCAACTTCTCCGGCTCCACCGCCCTCGGCGCCAATGCCACGGCCAACGGCAGCGGCAGCACAGCGACCGGCCGCTTTGCCACCGCCGACGGCAACTTCACCACCGCCATCGGCCCCGATTCCTTCGCCAATCAGCCTGGAGCCACCGCACTCGGCAACTTCACCACCGCCGATGGCGTCAAGGCCACCGCACTGGGTGACAGCTCCACGGCCGTCGGCGACCAAACCACCGCTGTCGGTGCCAACGCCTCAGCCACCGCCTTCCGCGCCACAGCCCTGGGCTCCTCCGCTACTGCCGCTGGCATCGGCTCCACCGCCCTCGGGGCCGCCGCCAATGCCGATGGCATCGACGCCACTGCGCTCGGGGCCAACGCCAACGCCATCGGCATCGGTGCCACCGCTCTTGGGGCACGTGCCAACGCCAGCGGCCCCAGTGCCACCGCAGTGGGCAACAGTGCCTCTGCCACCAATGGATTGGCGACGGCCAT
This sequence comes from Synechococcus sp. BA-120 BA3, assembly GCF_034931285.1. Lineage (NCBI taxonomy): Bacteria > Bacillati > Cyanobacteriota > Cyanophyceae > Synechococcales > Synechococcaceae > Synechococcus > Synechococcus sp. BA-120 BA3. Next base: position 6,272 of record NZ_JAYGHZ010000265.1, on the reverse strand, counting down.
CGGCTTCAACGCCCGGGCCGACCGATCCGCCACCGCCCTCGGGGCCGGCGCCCAGGCCAACTTCTTAGGCTCCACCGCCGTCGGCACCGGTGCCGCCACCACGCGCGAAAACCAGATCGTGCTCGGTCGCAGCACCGACACCGTCACCATCCCCAACCTCTCCGGCAGCGGCGATGGCCTGATCCTCGCCAACGGCGACGGCACACTCTCACGCTCCGCCGTCGCCGGCGCTGCCATCAACAGCCTCAACTGCACCGGCAACGGGGCCGATGCCGTCTGCTATGGCCCCAATGCCGTCGCCGACGGTGACTTCTCCTCCGCCATCGGTGCCGGTGCCAACGCCACTGACGAGCGGGCCTCCGCTCTTGGCAGCAATGCCACCGCCTCGGGGCAAGGCGCCTCGGCCGTCGGGTCCCAGGCCAGGGCCAATGGCATCGGTGCCACCGCCTCGGGATACCAGGCCAATGCCAATGGCCAGGGCGCCACCGCCCTGGGCCAAGGCGCCTCTGCTGTCTCCACGGGAGCCACCGCTTCCGGCTTCCAGGCCTCCGCCAGCGGCAGCGGCGCCACGGCCTCCGGGTTCCAGGCCAGGGCCAATGGGGCCAATGCCTCGGCCTTCGGTGCCGGCGCCAACGCCAGTTTCGCCGGCTCCACCGCCCTCGGCACCGGTGCTGCAACCACCCGCGCCAATCAGATTGTTCTCGGACGCTCCGGTGACACCGTCACCATCCCCAACCTTTCGGGTACCGGTGATGGCCTGATCCTCGCCAACGGCGACGGCACACTCTCACGCTCCGCCGTCTCCGGCGCTGCCATCAACAGCCTCAACTGCACCGGCAACGGCGTCGATGCCGTCTGCTACGGGCCCAATGCCGTCGCCGACGGCAACTTCTCCACCGCCATCGGTGCCGGTGCCAACGCCACTGACGAGCGGGCCTCCGCTCTTGGCAGCAATGCCACCGCCTCGGGGCAAGGCGCCTCGGCCGTCGGGTCCCAGGCCAACGCCACCGGTTTCGGCGCCACCGCCGTAGGCAGACAGGCCACCGCCAACACCGCCGGCTCCACGGCCCTGGGCTTCCTGGCCAACGCCAACGGCTCCGGCGCCACCGCCGTGGGCGAACAGGCCGCAGCTACCGGCATCGGAGCCACAGCGTCGGGCTTCCTGGCCAGGGCCAACGGCGTCAATGCCTCAGCCTTCGGTGCCGGCGCCAACGCCAGCTTCGCCGGCTCCACCGCCCTCGGCACCGGTGCCGCCACCACACGCGCCAATCAGATCGTGCTCGGCCGCAGCACCGATACGGTCACCATTGCCAACCTGTCAGGTACCGGCAACGCCCTCATCCTCGCCAACGGCGACGGCACACTCTCACGCTCGGCCGTCGCCGGCGCCGCCATCAACAGCCTCAACTGCACTGGCAACGGGGCTGATGCCGTCTGCTACGGACCCAATGCCGTGGCCAATGGTGCCTTCTCCACCGCCATCGGGGCGGCCGCCAATGCCTCCGGCAGCGGCGCCTCGGCACTGGGCGCCAATGCCACGGCCAGTGACTCCGGGGCCAGCGCCTTCGGACTCAACAGTCAAGCCACGGGCAGCCAAGCCACCGCGATCGGGTCGTTCGCCAATGCCTCGGGTTCGTCCTCTGTCGCGGTCGGCACGCTCTCCCAGGCCAGCGGAACCGCCTCCACCGCCCTCGGAGCCGGCTCCGTCGCCAATGCCCCCGAGGCGTCCGCGCTGGGTGCCGGGGCTCAGGCCAACTTCGCCGGCTCCACCGCCCTCGGCACCGGTGCCGCCACCACACGCGCCAATCAGATCGTGCTCGGTCGCAGCACCGACACCGTCACCATTCCCAACCTCTCCGGCAGCGGCAATGGCCTGATCCTCGCCAACGACGACGGCACCCTGCAGCGCTCTCCCGTCAGCCCCAGCGCCATCGCTGGTCTGAACTGCGTGGGCACCGGAGCCAACGCCGTCTGCTACGGCCCCAATGCGGTGGCCAACGGCATTGGGTCCACCGCCCTCGGTGCGGCAACGACGGCCACCGGTACAGGCACCACCGCCCTCGGCAGCAGCGCCCTGGCCAACCAGAACGGTGCGATCGCTCTTGGTACCAGTGCCGTGGCCAATGGCATCAACGCCACTGCCCTCGGTGCCGGTTCCAGTGCCAATTTCTCGGATTCTGCGGCGATCGGCGCCGGTGCCGCTGCCACAGCACCCAATCGCATCACCATCGGCACCAACAGCACGGAGGTTCAGCTCACCTCCCTCACGGGAACCGGATCGCCCGGCGTCGTCGACGTGCTCACACCCGATGTCAATGGCGTTCTGCGCGTCACAACGCTGCCGACGAATGTCTCCACCTTCTGCAACCGCACCGGAGCAGGCTCCTCCTGCTACGGCCCCAATGCGGAAGCGCTGGGCGTTGGCGACACCGCGATCGGCGCCAATGCCCGGGCCGACGCCAACATCGGTGCCACCGCTCTGGGTGCCTTCACCGAAGCCAACGGCAACGGTTCCACCGCAGTGGGTGTGGGCAGTGTCGCCGACGGGGATGGATCCGTGGCCATCGGTTTCGGAGCCAACGCCGCCAGCAGCAACGGTCTGGGCTCGATCGCCGTCGGCAGCCTCAGCAATGTGAGCGGTGAAGGATCGGCAGCGCTGGGCCTTGGGGCCCAGGCCAGCGGCACCAACACCCAGTCGTTCGGCACCGCGGCCCGCTCAACCGGCACGAACACCCAGGCCTTTGGGGCCGGTGCCTCCGCGAACGGTGTGAACGCCATGGCCTTCGGCCCAGGCGCCTCGGCCAACGGCCGCAATGTGGTGGCGATCGGCACCAACGCCAGAGCCGAAGGCTTCAACACCAATGGTGTGGCGATCGGCACCGACGCCTTCGCCTCGGGCACCGATGTCACTGCCGTGGGTGCTGGCGCCAACGCCAGCTTCGCCGGCTCCACCGCCCTCGGCACCGGTGCCGCCACCACACGCGCCAATCAGATCGTGCTCGGTCGCAGCACCGACACCGTCACCGTGCCCAACATTGCCGGCCAGGGCACAGAGCTGGTTGCTGCCAACAGCGATGGCACCCTGGTGCGGTCCGTGGGGATCAGCGCCACCGGAGGCGCCTTGACGGTACAGAACGGACTCACCGTTGGCGGTCCCACCGTGCTGAACGGAGGCGCCACCATTTCCAATGGCCTCACCGTTCAGGGAGGTGCCAATGTGGACACGTTGAATGTGACGGGAGCCACCAATATCGGTGGCAGCCTCAACGTGAGCGGCCCCTCCACCTTCAACAACAACGTGACCATCAACGGTGGGCTTTCCGCCACTGGTCCCGTCAGCCTTACGGGGCTGGCCAACAACAACAACTTCGCCGTTGACAAATACCAATCCGGTCAACGGCGGCTGCTCACCATCGACGGGAGTGGAAACGCTGGCACCTCCCGGGTCACCGTTCCCCAAGTGGAAACCGCAGTGACCCAGACGGTACCCCGACTGGAGAATTCCGTTTCCCAGCTCGGCAGGGCAGTCGAAACCACTGGGGCCATGGCAGCGGCTTTCTCAGCAGTTCCCGAGGTGTCCCTCCAGGATGATGAACCTGTGCGTTGCGGCTTCGGGGTTGGCGGTTTCGGCTCGCAGTACGCCGTAGCGGCTGGCTGTGCTGTGCGCGTGGCGGATCGGGTACATCTCAATGGCGCCCTCTCCTACGCCCCCTCTGTGGACTACGGCTACGGAACCACACCCTCTGTCGGCGGCCGACTGGGCTTCTCCTTCCCGTTAGGCAAGATTGACAGGAGCCGCTCCCCCCAGGCCCAGCAGATCGCTGCCGTGAATGACGATCTGATCGCCCTTCGACAGCAGGTAGACCAACGCGATCAACTGATCAATGACCTTAAACAGCAACTCGAAAAACTCGTATCCTCCCAGGAGATTCGTGGCAGCAGTCGGCCACAACCATCCGAGGCCACTACACAATTGATCGCGCTATTGAAGCAGAGGATTGAAGAGCTGGAGAGCGAGAAGAAGAATTCCGAGGAAGAAGACAAGCGGCAGAATGGGATCATTCAGCAGCTACAAGAAAAGCTTGCTGACCAAGAATCACGCTTCAAGAATATGATGGAACAAATACGAACCCTGCTGCCCGGCGGCAACGTATCGCTCGACCCCACTAAGCAAAAGTAAGCGCGGGTTTCCGCGGACACATTTTTGCCTTTCGTCCCCCTCCCCACAACCACCAAGCAGCCGCCATGCATCGCACAGCCACCTTGTTTCTCAGTATCAGCCTCCTCAGTGCATCTCCAGTCGGCGTGCAAGCCCAGCAGAACCCAACCTCATCAACGGTATCCGATACCCAGCTGCGTCAGCAGTTTCGCAATGGCTTCCTCCGCGGCTGCCAAGGAAGCAATTTCCCGGGAATCCGCAACAAGACAAGGTATTGCGCATGCCTAGCTGACGCGTACAACAATCGCTACGATGGCTCCACATTGGCAGCAATCTCTCAGTTCGCGACCACAGCCGGCAACGCCGGAGCCACACTGGTCAATCTGATGATGCAGCCAGAAATTCAGCAGTGCAAGGCAGCGAACTCCTGACAACCGCAATTGGAGAAACTTGACCGCAGCAAGCTGGGCAATATAGCCATAAAAACCTGACTCTACAGCAGGCTTCAAACTGTATAAATCAATTTTCCTGACTAGAGAGGCTCTCATAAGCACTCCAGCCCCTATCAGATCGACAAGCTGCTGGGAGATGCTCTTGGCGGAGCGACCGAAGAAGGTGATCAAATATAGCTTCGCTTCACGGCAAACCATGGAAATCAAACGTTCGCCTCAACTTCTACAGGGATTGACCCGAAGGGTTCTCAGAAGCCAGGACACCCGTTACTCCGCGCAGACCAATGAAAACCTTGCGACGCACCTAGGAGCCTGTCGCGCATAGCCCCACCGCCCGCTTCTCCACAGACGCCCTGAAATCTGCCCAGATCCCAGTGACAGCAATGGAACTGGGCGGGAGAATGGGGAATGAGAAAGCCCAAACCCTTCCGTCCCTGGAAGCCTGGGCCGACACCCTGCCCATCCGCATCACCGCCCCAACGCTTGAGGAGCTGCAACACGAGGCTCGCGAGGCCCTGATCGACCACCTGGGGCCGGCCCATTGCACGGTTCGGGTGCGCGTGTGCCGCGGCCCCAGTGCTGCCGTCAGCAGCATCCGGTCGGTGTAGCGCCCTGCAGCTCTCTGCCGCTGATCACAGCGGCTGGTGATGGAGCAGGCAGGGCGGCTCAACTGCCATGGATCGCGCTCAGATCGCAGCGCTCCTGCGCTGCTGGGCGACATAGAGGGACGTACCGCCGGCCGCCAGGACCAGGCCACCGCTGACGGCCATGAACACAAGGGTCTGGAGCATCAGCAGGTCGAGGCCCAGGGTCGAGAAGGGTGTGATGCGCACCTTGGCCATGATGAGCCGTGTCAGCAGCACCAAAAACGTGGCCTCGAGGGCGAGAACCTTTGCCGCGGTGAACGGGCAGAAGGGGTTCAGCAGCACGGCGGGCTCCCAGATTTCCCATGCTGCTGGCCAAACAGGCGTCTCGCGGCTGGCGCTCGCCTGGGAGAGCCCACTGCGGGGGCAGAACTGCCATCACTTCCCCCTGTGACGGAGAAATATCACGACCGGAGCCGAGACAACCAATCCTTAACCATCAACAAGAATTGATGGGTCAGATTGTGGTGCCTCTCTCTCTGGCCATGGGCGCCAAGCAACTAGGTTCCGTCGCGCTGTGCCTGCTGCCCACCCTGGCGGCCCTGCTCTCCGCCTGCAACTCTTCTGAGCCGAAAGCCACCTCGACCATTCAGATCAGTGGCTCGAGCACCGTGTTTCCGGTGATCAAGCGGGCGGTGACGGCCTACCGCAGCACCGAGCAGGGCAAGACAGTGAAGCTGGAGCTGAGCGAGGTGGGCACCAGTGCCGGCCTACGCCAGTTCTGCGCCGGCGAGATCCCGATCGCCAACGCTTCACGACCGATCAGTAGCAAGGAACTGAAAGCCTGCGCAGGCAATGGCATCACCTTCATCGAACTGCCGCTGGCCTTCGATGCGATCACCGTGGTCGTGAACAAGGACAACACCTGGGCCCAAGCGATCAGTACCACATGTCAGGCGACAGCGAAAACTGGTCCAGATGCGACACGAAATCTGGCCCCCCTCTGCGAGCCACTGACCAGGCCCAGCGCCATGACCGCGGTGCTGTCACCTCTGGAGCAGAGCTCCCGGGATGCGG
>NZ_JAYGHZ010000264.1:0-18536 GCF_034931285.1 Synechococcus sp. BA-120 BA3 | reverse complement strand
GATCGGTGTCAGGCGGGCGTTGGGGTGTGTATGCATGGAGTGTGAGGTCTGGGGCTGTTGGGTCGCACCACAACCCTGTCGGCCTCACACCCCTTTGTCAGCCGGAACAACCTGGTGGCACTACACACCTAGCTCATCACCAGGCCCCTATGGCTGCTGATGAAACCAGCACTTCCGGTTTCAGGAACAGATGTCATTGGAGTGCCTCCTTGAGCCCGCCCTTTTCAAATACGCTGCAGGCTCCATCGATTGTGCAGTCGATGATGCGGCGTCCGGCGGCTTCAAAGGTCTGTCTCGCCAAGTAATAGAATCGTTCGGAACTAGCCAAGTCTGGGTTGTCCCAGGTTTGGCCGCTAAAGTAACTGGGATCAAAATGATTGCGATCTTCTCCCTTGAGCTCATGGGGCTCATTCGGCAAACCATGGAAGGAGTAGCGATGATCCATCCCTACGATCACAACTTCTGTAAAGCCCATGAAGAAGGCAATTTGCAGGGCGGCAAAAGTGACAGTGTAGCCCTCGAAAAAACCTGTGCACAAGTTTTGCTGAAACTGAGGCTCTGGGGTCGAGCGCAAGAAGTATGTCAGCGCCGACTCAGGAAGTGGGCTGGCGTCACCCAGGCTCCTCAGAAAACGAATGCAGTTCAGTCTTCTTATCTCATAGGCACTCTGCGTAATGACGTGCTGATTCGTGGCCACGTAGTACCGAGGGTAAAAGCGAAACCGCTGGAAGCCAAGATATATCTTGTTCATTCCCATGCTTACCTCTTTGCGCACCAATGTGAAATCCGTTTGATTCAGTGATGGTCCGTTGCACACCAGCACAACGCGCTCTCCACGATGGCAATCTCTGAAGCGCTCTAGCCGCGAGGTTCTAAATGAGCCCATTTGGATTAGATTCTGACCGAGGGAACTGGCGACTGGTTGCAATAGCCCCCCACCTGGCTCGACAAGCCTACTGCCAAAGGAATCAGCGCCTGGCAACTCTGCGACTCCAGGTGTCTCATCCTGCGTTCTTTGCTTGGTGTACCCCCGGGCTTCGATTCATCCCAAGCTATCTTTCCCTTGCCGTGCGTTGCCTGAGCCACCGCTTCGACCAGGTCACGGATCGAAAGAGTCATGGCAATACCCTGATCGAGAAATAGTCATACATCAGGGACCGTCGGCCAGTGCTCAAGAGGAAATGTCCGGGCTTCATCCAGATCATTCAAAGTCATAACATTGCATGGGGGTGTTCCGGTGCTGAAGCCAATGTCTCTATCAGCATTGGGCTGGGCAGCGTCAAGAAACTTTCTAGTCAAGGCCGACGGGACGTGGCTGACTTCGGGGTGGTGGTGATCGCTAGAGTTGTAGAGACTAGAGGGCATCAAACTAACCGTTTCAAACGTGTAGTGCATGCACAGATGCTTGACTCCATTACGCTAGTCATCTCAGGCACTTCAAAAACTTGCAGGTGGACTCAAGTGATACTGTAAGAGAGGTCTCACCGCAGACTGCTTCCCCGGCAAGCGTGATCCCACCTTCTTGTGCGGCAAGGACCACCGCTGTTGAATTGTTCTAAGTTACTCAGAATTGTGTTGAGGAGAAGAAGCTCGGCTAACTTGAACCATGAAATGATGTCTGACTATTTTCCACAAAGGGCAAGGTAGAAGCCCTTGGCTGATGGAAGCACTCTATCCGGTGCGTATCTCTGATGGACGTGTTGGTAACATTGGTCAGACTGGTGGAAGGCAAAATGTCGTTATGAATCGCTCATATACAGAACGGAGCCAGCCTCCCTTCTTTTCACAAAAGGTTGGAATGTGGTTTGGCCATGAGCACTTTTGGAGCTAGAAGGGGATCTAGGCTGGCATTGGCTAAGGTAGGAAGGAACGCAGTCGATGGAACAAAGCGGCATGGCTATCAGATAAGAATCAGATGGCTCGGTGTGGGATGCTTATACTCAATGTCTTTTATGATTAATTAGCCATCACCATCAACTCGCCTGAGGAGACCGTTCCAGCCAATGACCAATGGGCGCGATCTGGCGCACAGCGGCCATTTTCAAGCGACGCGCCAGGCGGATCCGTCGTTGCTTTCTGGCCAGGCTGTCGCAGTAGAAGGACTCCTCGACCGTTCTGCTGTTGATGGCTTGGAGGTGACGCAGGCAGCTCAGAGCGTCGCAGAACCGTCCGTTGCTCCAGTTGAAGTAGCGGGGATAGTGCCCCAGCATGATGGCTGCCATTTGATCAAGGTTCAGCGGTCTGTGGCGCTCGGGCTGGGGCGCCCAGTCGTTGGTAAGGCCCCAGCCCGCATAGGCTGGAGTGCCGTAAGTGTGAACGGGTTTCCCGCGGATCAGGGCTTCGAGTCCCGCTGTGGAGGAGATCACATGCACCGCATCAACGGCATCCATCCAATGGCTGATGTCGCCGTCGCAGGCCAGTTGGTCACAAAGCTGATGCCAGAGGTAGGCACGATTTCCCCGAAGATACCCTTTGCGCACATCATTGGGATGGGGACGGTAAATGATCCATGCCTCTGGGTGCTCCTCTCTGATGGCCTGGAGCAGGGCCTTGTTGCTGCGGATAGGGCTGAGACTGTGGCGTAGGGCTTGGTCCCCCTCCACCTGGCCTACGGCCAGGATCGTGGTGCGGTGGCTGGGAGGCGTTGCCGTGGCATCAAAGGCAGGCCGGGTAAGGTTGCATTTACTCAGCCGATGCTCGTGGATGAAAGCCACCAGCTCCTGGCCCAGCCGTTCGTCCTCGATTGTCAGTGGGTGCTCGTTGAGTAACTGTTGCAGTTGCGATGGAGACTTGGCATCGTAATGAACCCCAAAGTGATCAAGCAGCAGGGAGTAGTAGAAGCTGCCGGTGAGCCCCAGCCCGCGTGAGCTGATGAAGCCATCTTCAGCCGTGACAATCTTCAGGTGGGGATGGGTGGTTAGAAGTTCGTTGGGGATGGTCGTCTGGCGACCCCATACAAGCAGATGGTCAGCCTCGCGGTAGGCCGATGGACGCCGTGGCAACCGTGTGCAGAAGCGAAGGCTTGTGGCGCCACGAAGATACTCCTGCAGCACCACCCTCTTCCAGCGACGAGCCACAACACAAAGCCAGCGGCCATGGTTGCTGGCAAGGGTGGAGGCATGGACATCGATGGCGCTGTTCATGATGCCCTCGGTTGCGTGAGAACATGTTGGATGGCGTCGAGATAGCGGGGGGTAAGGCTGCTCCATTCAAAACGACTTTCCACCCAAGCAGCCGCCTGCTCGCTTTGGCGCTGCCGCTCTTGGGACGTCAAGGCTACCTGGGTGTCAATGGCCTGTGCGAAGGCCTCAGCATCACGTGGTGGAAGCAAGAATCCATTGGCGCTGCTGATGACATCCGTAATGCCATCAAGACAACTGGCCAAAGTGTATAGGCCATGGAGGCCAGCTTCCAGCAAGACAATGCCGAATCCTTCCATGTCACGATTGATACGAAGGTTCGGCATTACAAAAAGGTCGGCCTGTCGATAGACCCTGGCGAGATCATCATCTCCTAGGAGCCCCAGAGGAAATACTCTGTGTCGTAGGTCACGCTTTTCAATTGCCCGTTCAATTTCCATGGCCTGAGGTCCATAGCCAACCAGCCATAAATGGACATGCTCCGGCAAGAGAGGCATCACGGCATCAACAAACCAGGCGTAACCCTTTCGCGGTATCTGGCGCCCCACGGCCAGGCAAACAAATATACCCGGCTTTCTGGTCGGTAGCTTTGTATTGGTGGTGGAGAGCGAGGGGGGGGATTGCCACCGCGAGCAGATGCCGTTGGGCAGCACCTGCAGCCGATCAGTGGCATAACCCCGATCCAGGCAGGCCTTTGCGGTGGCTCGGCTCACGCAGATCACCCCGTCCAGCTGGGCCAGGCTGCGCCGGATCCACCACTGCGCGATCGCTGGCCCCTGGGTGATGTCCAGCCCATGGGCGATGGCCATCAGCCTGAGTCCCCGTCGCCGCATGAGTGGGGCAAGAAGCGGTAACACCAGCGCCGGATTCAGAGAGGCGAACAGCACGACATCGGCGCGCCACAGCCAGACCCGCTGGATCAGCTGCCAGGGTGAGGCCAGGAAGAAGAGCGGGACCCGCCAGCCGATCTCACGGCTCGGGCAGGCCAGCACCATCTCGCTAAGCCTGAGATCCTCCAGGCTCTCCAGCTGGGCGAGGAGATCCCGCGCCGCCCGTTGCATGCCCCCCACGTTGCTGCTTGGGGATCGAGCCGGCGCCATGCAGTGACTCACAAACACGAGCCGCAGGGGGCGTTGATTCATGAGACTCTTAGGCCCGTCAAGCTGTTGCGCCGATTGCGACCGAACCTTAACCCAGCTGGATTTCTGCCCTCGCCCACCGGCAAGCAGCCCCACCCGGCCAGGCGGCGCCAGTTGCTTCGGCAGGTGCCAGAGGTGAAACGCCTCTGCAGGCCTTACCCGATCACGGCTCTCTGGATTCTCGCCCTGGTGGCTACCCAGTGGGGCCTGGCTTTGGGGGCGGTCCCCAGGTTGCCCTGGCCTGCTGTTGCGCTGCTGGTCTGGCTGGTGGGTGCGCCCGTCAGCCATGGTCTGTTCGTCTTGATGCACGATTGTGCCCATGATCTGGTGTCGCGCCATCGCTGGCACAACCAGGTGCTGGCGATTGTCTGCGACCTGGCCCAGACCATCCCCTCGGCCGCCAGCTTTCGGCGCTATCACCTACGCCATCACGCGGCCATGGGGCAACTTGGGATCGATGCGGATCTGCCCACGTCCTTTGAGGCACGCCTGGTGGGTAACTCTTCATGGCGGAAGGCCCTCTGGATGTGTTGTTACAGCGTCAGTGAAGCCTTTCGTCCATTCTCCAGTCAGGCGATGGCTGGGCCCAGGGGTTGGTTGGCCCTGAATTTCCTACTGGTTCTGGTTGCCGACCTGCTGCTGCTGACGGCGGGAGGTGGTGTGTCCCTGGCCTATCTGCTCGCCTCCACCCTGGTGGCCCTTGGGCCCCATCCGCTCGCTGGACGCTGGCTGGCGGAACACTACGTGTTCTTCCCAGGGCAGCAAACAGCGTCCATGTATGGGTGGGGCAATCGCCTTGCGTTCAATGTGGGCTATCACACCGAGCACCATGATCTGCCTTCGGTGCCATGGGTTTCTCTGCCCTGCATCAGGGAAATGGCTCCTCATCTTTATCGTCAACCGTCCCATCGATCATGGGGAGGCTGTCTCTGGAGATTCATCACGGATCCCACACTCTCGCCTTATGCCCGGTACCTGAATGAGCGCTCCTCCTAAGCCGCTGCTCATTTATGGAGTCAATGGAGATGGCCGCGGACATGCCGCCAGGGCCCTGGTGCTGGCCCCTTACCTGCGTCCCTACTACCGGCTGGCGTTTCACAGTTCACAGGACGCCTTGGCCCTGTTGCGCCAGAGCTTTGTGAACCAGGACGACATTGCCTTCGTTGAGATTTCCGGCACTCGTTGGATCTATCGGCATCGACGCATCTCCCCTTGGCGATCAGCCCTTCACTTCCTGGCCCAGGCGCTCTGGGTGTTTCCTTGGGAAGCGAGGCGCCTGGTGCACACCTGGCGTGACACTCCTCCCGCTGGAGTGATCTGTGATTTCGAACCTGTGGTGGCACGTGCTGCCGCGCTGGCAGGCCTGCCCCTGGTGGCCTTGAGCCACCAGCATGCGATGGCCGTGATGGATCCGGCGAAGCTGGGGTTGTGGCCGTTTCAGCAATGGATCTATCGCCTGTATGCCTGGCTAAACACACCACGCTTCGGGGCCTTGGTGATCAGCTCCTTTTTTCAGCTGCCGCTGCGAACACGTGCATCGCCGACTTTGGTCGTTGGTGGTCTGCTTCGGCCAGAACTGCTGCAGCTCAGTCAAGGGGATCAGCGGGTAGAGGGAGCTCCTCTGGCCTATCTCCGCCGCCAATGCCCGCCTCAGCCGGTGTTGATCGGCCTCCAGCAGCTGGCTCCCGGCACGGTCGTTTTCGGGCTTGATGACTCTCAGGGGCTGGCATTTTCTCGGCTGAGGTTTTGCCCGGTTGATCCCAACGGCTTTCTGAGCTTTCTGGCTGCTGCTCCCTTCCTGGTAGCGGCCGCTGGCCATCAGTTGCTCTGCGAAGCGATGGAATTGCAGAAGCCTGTCCTGGCCCTCTATGAGCGTGCCCATGATGAACAGCGACTCAACGCCCGACTATGGGAGCGGGCTGGGTATGGCATGGCGGTGGAGCTCGAGAGCTTCGAGACCCATCATCTGAAGGCCTTCATCGAGCGTCTGCCTCGCTACCGGTGTGCCCTTCAGCAGCGCGTCGGCGCCCAGGACAATGCCCCTGCCACGGCTTGCTGGATGCTCCGCCAGCTCCAGGCTCCGCCCTCAGCCTGGCGGTAGCCCCTCACGGCTCCCGCCGTTCCTCAGGGGAAGGGGCCCAGCTGGACTGAGATGATGGGGATCCCCGGTCGTTGCCGTGTCTGCCCTAGCTCGATGCCTGCTGGAAGAAGCGGCGGCCATCGCGGCTGCAGCTGAACGCCTTGATGCTGCACAGGTGGAGGCTGCCCTGGCCCTGCTGGCCAGCTGTCGCGTTCACCGCAGCAAAGTGGTGCTGTCGGGAATTGGCAAGAGCGGGATCGTTGCCCGCAAGATCGCGGCAACCTTCTCTTCCATCGGCCTGACGGCGGTTTTTCTCAATCCGGTGGATGCCCTCCATGGTGACCTCGGCATCGTCTCGGGTTGGGATGTGGCAATGCTGCTTTCAAACAGTGGAGAAACGGAGGAACTTCTTGCCATCCTTCCCCACCTGAAACGGCGTGGGGCCAGTTCTATTGCCTTGGTAGGCCGGGTTGCATCAACTCTGGCCAAGCGCTCTGATGTCGTCCTGGATTGCTCAGTTGACCGCGAGGTGTGCCCGCTGAACCTGGCCCCGACCGCCAGCACGGCCGTGGCCATGGCCGTAGGAGATTCCCTGGCCACGGTGTGGATGGAGCGGGCGGGCATTTCCCATGCCGACTTTGCCGTCAATCACCCCGCCGGGATGCTGGGTCGGCGTCTCACCTTGCTCGTGGAAGATCTGATGGTACCTGCCCAGGAAATCACCCCCTTGTCGCCCGATGCCTCGATGTCACTCGTGATCACCCAACTCACCAAGGGAAGCCTCCGTAGAGGTAGCCTGGGTGCCACTTGGGTCCATCGGGAAGGAGAACCGCTGCATCTGGCGGGATTGATCACCGATGGAGACCTTCGCCGTGCCCTTCAGCGCTATGAACCGCAAAACTGGGGGTCTGTGACAGCCGTTCAGATGGCTACGTTCGACCCTATCACCGTGGCTCCGACAACTCTTGCTGCTGAGGCCCTTGAACTGATGGAACGGAATCCGAGACAGTCCTTATCCGTTTTGCCCGTCGTCCATCCCGATCACCCTTCCAAACTCCTTGGGTTGCTCAGACTCCATGATCTGGTACTTGCCGGTCTAAGCGCTGTGGAACGATGAACCTTCCTGGGCCAGGAACGCCATCTTTACGCCTGATTGCGGGTCCATGTGTGATCGAGAACCGCGACCTAGTCTTTCAGATAGCTGATCAGGTCAGCAGCCTTTGCCAGCGCCTTGGCATCGATTATGTCCTCAAGGCCAGTTTCGATAAGGCCAACCGCAGCTCCGGCCAGTCCTACCGCGGTCCTGGGTCCGAAGAGGGTCTGACAATTCTAGCCGAGGCGCGCGAGCATTTCGGGGTGCCGGTGCTCACCGATATCCACGAAAGCCATCAGGCTGCTCCAGCCGCTCAGGCTGTAGATGTGCTGCAGATCCCGGCCTTTCTCTGCCGCCAGAGCGACCTGCTGGAGGCCGCCGCCCGGGCGGTCGCCGGCACCGATAAAGCCGTGAACGTCAAGAAGGGCCAGTTCCTCGCACCCTGGGACATGGCCCCGGTGGTGAACAAGCTGGCCGATTTCGGTCTGGATGCCGGCAGTGGCCGGCTGTGGCTCACCGAACGAGGCAGCAGCTTCGGCTACAACACCCTGGTGGTCGACTTCCGCAGCCTGCCTCAGTTGAAGGCACTGGGTTGCCCGGTGATCTTCGATGCCACCCATGCGGTGCAACAGCCTGGAGGGCGGGGCAGCACCTCCGGCGGCCAAAGGGAGTTTGTGTCACCGCTGGCCCGGGCCGCTGTGGCGGTGGGTGTGGACGGTTTGTTCCTGGAGGTTCACCCGGATCCGGAGCATGCCCTCAGCGACGGGCCCAACATGGTTCCGCTGCACCGGTTGGAGGCGTTGTTGCGCCAGTTGCTTGACCTCCGCGCCATTGTGGCGGATGGCACAGCAGACAGTTCACTCTGAGATGAGCAGTCTGAGCGGACTGGGTCTCCTCTCGCTGCTGAAGCGACGACTTCTCACTCCTCGACTTCGCCAGATCAGATTGTTGGTCTGTGATGTGGATGGGGTACTCACCGATGGCGGCCTCCTCTACGACGAGCATGGCCGGGTACTGAAGCGGTTTGACGTACGTGATGGACTGGCGATCCGCATGTTGGAGCGCGCCGACATCACCGTGGCCTTGCTGAGCGGCGGCCGCAGTGGCGCCATTGAGCAACGAGCGGCTCATCTTGATATCCAGCACTGCCATGTGGGTGTGGCCGACAAGCAACAAGGCTTGGTGAGGCTGCGAGCCGAACTTGGTATGGCGCGCGACCATACCGCCTTCATTGGCGATGATCTCAATGACCTGGTGGTGAGGCCGGTCGTCGGTCTGCTGGTGACGCCGGCCGATGCTGCCCGAGGGCTGCGGCGCCAAGCCGATTGGGTGTTGCGCAGCAGAGGTGGTGCAGGCGCACTGCGCGAGTGCGGTGAAGCCCTGTTGGCCAGCCAGGGCTTGCTGGCAGCTATTCACCGGGATGGTTGGAGGGAGGGCAACCCCTGATTCGGGTTGTTCGTGTGGGTTCAGGGACTTGGTCCCATCACGGCGCGAGCCTGTTCCAGTTGGGCGAGTGTATCCACCGAAAGGCAATCTTTCTCCACGCTAAAGGTGGCAACGGGAATGCCGGCCTCGATCAACTGTAACTGCTCCAGCATCTCCAGCTCTCCCATGGTTGAAGGGGGCAATTCACTCCAGCCGGCAAGGACATCAGCTCGGTAGCCGTAGATCCCCACATGACCCCAGTAAGTGGTACAACGGTGCCACTGATCCGGGTTCAGGTCGCGCACATGTGGAAGTGCACTGCGGGAGAAGGTGATTGCCCGGCCATCGGAAGAACGCAACACCTTGACCACATTCGGGTCGTGGATCTTTTCCGGACCGAGTGAGTAAACTGGAGTGATGACTGGTACCCAGACCTCCGTGGAGTTTGCATCAGCGGCGAGTGCGATCATCTTTTCCAAAATCGTTGGATCCAGCAGGGGCTGGTCAGCCTGCACGTTGATCACAAGGGTGTGCTCTGTTGCCGCGCCGCCGGCAGCCACCAGTTCCTCCACCACGCTGGCCAGCCGCTCGCTGCCGCTGCAGCAGCCTTGAGATGTCTCCAGGGCTTTGAATCCCCACCCTCGGACTGCCGTCAGCACCTCGGTGCTGTCGCTGCAGGTAAGCAGCGCCGCCACGCCTCGTGCTTTGCTGCAACGCTCCAGTACGTGGCGCAGCATCGGCTGGCCGGCGATATCGGCCATGACCTTTCCAGGCAAGCGAGAGGAGGCCAGTCTCGCTGGTACGGCCACCACAACAGCTGATTGGGATCTTGGCTCGGTCATCCGTGGTTCTTCCACGCCCCGTGGACCGGAGCATAGGTGTCCCTGCCGCGGACGCGTTCGCCCCAGTCGGTCCATCATCATGGCGGTCAGCAAGCTGTGCAGAGTCGAGAGGAAAGGGCTCTCTGAAACGGGGTGCCCTCGGCTAATTCGACGGCCGACCCGGAGACCTTGGGGGGGCGTTCTCGAGCAACCTGTGAAGGTGAGGGCGTATGCAACACTCAGGAGTTGTGTGCTTCTGCGCGCTGTGCATTCGATGGAGCGGGGGGTCGCTCGATCACGATATGCGTGAACGGCAGGGTGATGCCCAGCTCCCGGAACCGCTCGATGGCCGTCGCCATCACGGCGCTGCAGATCCTCCGGTTGGCGAAGGGGCTGTGGATCCAGAACTTCACCACGTAATCGCCGCCGCGGTCCCCCACCCCCTGCACATAGGCCTTCGGCGGCGGATGGCTCTCCACCCCATGGACGGCGGCGGCGATCTCCTCCAGCAGGGCCAGAATCGTGGCCGCGGGCTGGCCGGCATCGACGCAGATGGCGATCTGGGTGAGGAAGCGGGTGCGGCCGACGCTGAACTCCACCGTGCTGGTGTTGAAGAAGGTCTGGTTGGGAATCACCAGCTCGGCGTTGTCACGGTCGCGCCAGAGCCGGGTGGCCCGCAGGCCGAGCCGGCGCACCTCGCAGAAGTCGCCGTCCAGGGCGATGATGTCACCCGGCCGCAGGGAGCCTTCGAACAGCAGCCACAGACCGCTGACGAAGTTACCGAAGACCTCCTTGACCCCGAAACCGATCCCCACCGACAGCCCCCCGGCGATCGCCAGCAGGGCGTTGCTGTTGAAGCCGATCGTTTCCAGCACCGCCACGGTTCCCACGGTGATCACCGCGTAGCGCACCATCAGACCGATGGCGCGCGTGCTCACCCGCTCCAGGGCGAAGCAGCGCTTCAGCAGCCAGGCCACCCCCAGCGACGGTGGCCCTGAGGCGACCAGCAGCAGGTAGAGCACCACCACCAGCCGCGTCACGTCGCCCACATTCACGTTCGCGCCCATCCAGCGGCCCAGGGGGATCAGGGCCAGCTCGGCGCGGGTGTCCAGCTCTTCGATCAATGTCCACAGCAGTCCGGCGAGCAGGAACGGCCGGATCAGCAGATGGCGTAGCGGCTGGATCTGGTCCTCGGGAAGCCAGCGCGCGGCCCGACGCAGCACCAGCTCCGACACCTGCAGACCAGCCACGACGGCGATCAGCAGGACGGCGAGGGCCGTCGGCTGGCGGGCGATGGTCAGCAGCCCCCAGCCCAGGGCGGCCAGCGCCGAGGTGGCCGCGAGTTCGAGCCACCCGGACCGGCCGCCCGGCCCATAACGGTGGCCCACCAGGCGACCCCCTGCCACCGCCAGGGCCACCAGGGCGAGCTGGAGCAGGACCTGGGGCCGGCCCAGCATCGGCAGCCAGCCGACCACCTGGCCGAACAGGTCGTTCATGGCCGCGGAGCCAGGGCCCGGACCACGGCCCCGGTGGCTTGCGTCGCCGTGATCTCGCCGAAGGCCACCCCCGTCACCAGGCGCGTCAGAGCACGGTCGCGCGGATCGCCGGCGGGCAGCAGCCTGGCGATGGCATCACTGGCGTCGGCCTGCCGCACGGACCGCTGCATCGCCTTGAGCACGGGGGTGTGGAGCGCCGAGGGCGGGACATAGCGATTGGTGGGCAGCATGTCCTCGTGGTCGGTGGTCAGGCTGCTCTGAATCCATGGGTTCAGCGCAAACACCGCCAGGCTCTCCGCCACGCGCCGCTGCCGGACGGTGGAGTCCGTCCCGAAGGCCAGCACCCGCAGCCGGGTGATCGGGGTGGGCGGCCCGTAGGGTCCGCCGGGCAGGTCGCTCACCCCGAGGGAGGTCCCGAGGGTGCCGCGCAGCCGGCTGAGGCTGCCGCTGTTGCAGGGGATCCAGTCCAGGCGCCGCTCCAGCAGACCCTGCACCAGCGCTTCCTGGTCGGGCTCGATGAAGACCTTCTGGTTGAAGTTGGCGGCCGAGAGCCAGGCCAGCCATCGCCGCAGCCCCTCGCGTTCGCCGACGGCCAGGGGTCGCCCGGCGGCGGCGGCGATGATCGCCCGATCCGCCCCCAGCGGGCCCGTGCTCCAGAAGAGACTGCGCGATTCCACCCCCAGGCCCACCCTCAGCCCCCCGCGGGCCGCTCTGAGCAGGGCGTCGGTGCTGGCGGGGCTGCTGGCCAGCCGGGTGCGGTTGTAGCAGGCGAGCTGCGGTCGCCTCAGGATCGGCAGGCCGGCCAGTCCCCGGGGCGGGATCTCCAGCCGTGCCAGGGAATCGGGGTCCACCTGGCGGCGTGTGGCCTGGGGCAGCTGCAGGCCCCGGGCCAGATCGGCCTCCACCAGGGCGTGGGCGGTGGAGCCTGCCACCAGCATCAGATCGGGGCCGAAGCCCGCGGCCTGCCGGCGGCGCACTTCCTCAATGAAGGCGCTCTCACGCAGGAGGTTGGTTTCAATCGCCACATGGGGGTGCAGCTGGCGAAAGGCCGCCACGATTGCCTGGGCCTGCAGGACCTCCTCCTGCAGGATCGCCTTTGTCAATGGCTGGTCGCCTTCGACGGTGATGGCGAGATAGGCCGTTCCCCTCAGCTCCTCCGGCGCAGGGCCGCAGGCCGACAGAAGGCTGAGGGGCAGCGTCAGCAACAGGAGCCGGCGGGCGCCGTTCATGGCCTGCGGGGACCGTGGCCTGGGGGAGACCGGCGCCGATCAGCTGTGCCGGTCACGCACCCGAGGCCCAAAGGAGGACTCTAGGAGCCCCATTCGCCGCCACCCTGGGCGGGCGGCGTGGCCCACCGAAACAGCGAGGCCAGGCCGTGAGGCCTCAGTCGTCCAGATCGATCTCCTTGGCGTAACGCTTGCCGCCACGCTGGGAGTGATCGACTTTCACCTTCATCCCCGGTTTGAGATCGGCGAAGGATTTCAAGCCATCGTCGTAGTCCGTGGAGGCGTTGGTGAACAACGTCTGTCCCTGGAGGACAAAGGAGCGCCTGCCGGCATCGACGGACTGGATCTTGCCTTCCAGGGAATCGGAGGAATCGGCCAGCACCGGCGTGGCGACCGTGCCGAGCAGGAGGCTGGCCGCGAGGGCGTGGGTGAGCAGGTTCATGGCTGCTTGGCGACAAGCTACGGGGACGCCCGGATCCTATGGATCTCGTCGGTGAGGCCGCAGGGTCGTTGGATGACCGGATGTGACTCGCTCCGGTTCCAGTCATGACTGGACATCAATTCCCCTCCTGGGGCGGCGCTCGCCCCTCAGGATTCTTCCGACTTGATCAGCAGTCTGAGAAACGTCTTGGAGATGTCGAAACCCTCATCAAACCTCAGCCCTGAGTAGTGGGCACCCCTCAGCTGATTCATCCAGATCAGTTCGCCCCTGGCTTCGATGATCTCCACGTCGCTGGGATCGTGGAAGCGAATCTGGGCGGGGGTTCCCATGGGAACCTGCTGAAAGCTGCGGATGCAGGCGCCGGAACGGCTCACATCCCAGAGATGGCCGGAATAACAATGATCCTGAAAACAGACCTCGACTTTAATGAGAATCTGAAAAAAGGGAGCCGAAAACTTGGGTTCTCGAGTGGGAAGTCTTGACTCCTTCATGTCCCTGGGGAGAGGAGATTGGCTTCGGGCGGGTTTCAGTGTTCTGCTGAAGTGGTTTAGAGACTCTACCAAAATTGCTCGCCCCGTCTAGCTGACATCACCCCGTCACAGTGACAGTGGACAGGTGGTTTTCCGGGTGCCCTGCAGCACCCTTTCCGCCCTCAGGGGCTACCCGTTCCCGTTGCCTGGGTGAAGCCGCTCCAGCGCTTCAGCTCCTCGATCGTCTGCACCCCTTCCACCCGGCTGGTGCCCAGCACCCAGGTGGGGTAGGCCTTGATGCCCGCCGCCTGGCAGCGCTCCCGGCCCTCGCTGGTCTTGTCGCACTCCACGTAGGGCAGTCGATTCCCCGCCTGCTGGCCGAAGAGGCTCTTCTGGCGGAAGCAGGCCGGGCACCACCAGGCGCCGTAGAACACGGCCCCGATGCGCCGCAGGTGCTCCGTCAGCGCCAGCTGATCGCCGCTGGAGGGGGCCAGGGCCTCGCCGAGCGTGGGGGTGGTGGAGCCGCCGGCCTGGCCGCCGTGGGCCGGAGGGCTGAAGCTCAGCAGGCCGCCCGCCAGGGCGGACAGGCCGCAGAGCAGCAGCACCGTTGCCGAAGGACGCCGGGGCGACCGGAGTGGGAAAGGGGGGAGCATCGGCGGGTCTTCGGGGCCGGAAATCTAGGCCGCCCCGCAGCTCCAACCAGCGGCCACACCCTGCGGACGGCACCCCGCAGCCGTACGGGCTTCCGCCCTGAGCGGGCCTGTGAATTCAGCGGCGGGACTGGGACAATTTCCAGGTTCGACGGTGACGAGCGCCCTGGCGACATGAGCGTGATGAGATGAGCGTGAATGGTTACCGCGACTATTTCAAGGTTCTGGGTGTGGAGAGGGGCACCGATGCCGATGGCATCAAGCGGGCCTTCCGCAAACTCGCCCGCCAGTACCACCCGGATGTGAATCCCGGCGATGCCTCCGCCGAGGCCCGCTTCAAGGAGATCAGCGAGGCCTATGAAGTGCTCTCCGACCCCGAGAAGCGTCGCCGCTACGAGCAGTTCGGCCAGTACTGGAACCAGATGGGCGGCGGCGGTGGCGCCCCCGGCGTCGATGTCGACTTCGGCCGTTACGGCAACTTCGACGACTTCATCAACGACCTGCTGGGACGCTTCGGTGGCGGCGCCGCGGCCGGCGCCCCGGGCGGCTTCGGCTTCGGCAGCGGTTTCCCCGGTGGCTTCGGCTCCGGTTTCGGTGCGGCCGGCGGCGAGCGCTCCACCCAGGTGCAGCTGGATGCCGAGGCCACCATCAGCCTGCCGGTGGCCGATGCCTTCCGCGGCTGCGAGCGCACCCTCGCCGTCAACGAGGAGCGTGTGCAGGTGCGCATCCCCGCCGGTGTCAAGGACGGCAGCCGCCTGCGGCTGAAGGGCAAGGGCAACCTGCAGCCCGGCACGGGCCGCCGCGGTGATCTCTATCTCACCCTCAAGCTCCAGCCCCATCCCGTCTGGCGCCTCGATGGCGACCAGCTGCGGGCCGAGCTCCCCTTGAGCCTCGACGAACTGGCCCTGGGGGGTGAGGTGCGCGTGGCCACCCCTGATGGCGAGGCCACCATCCAGGTGCCCCCCGGCATGACCCTCGGCCGCAGCCTGCGGCTCAAGGGCAAGGGCTGGCCAGTGAAGGACGGCCGCGGCGATCTGCTGTTCACTCCCACCCTGAAGCTGCCCGACAGCCTCAGCCCCCGGGAGCGGGACCTGCTCGAGCAGCTGCGCCAGGCCCGCAGCATCGACCCCCGCAAGGACTGGATCAGCGCCGCCCTGCTCTGAACCCGGCCCCCCGTCGCGGTCCAAGCGCCGGAAGGGCTTTCCGTAGGATCCGGCCAGTCAGATCTGCCCCATGGAGCTCACCTATCGGCCCCGCCGGCTGCGTCGCACGCCGGCCCTGAGGGCCATGGTGCGGGAATACCAGCTCAGTGCCGCCGATTTCATCTACCCGCTGTTCGTCCACGAGGGCGCATCCAACGAGCCGATCGGCGCCATGCCCGGCGCCCAGCGCTGGAGCCTGGAGGGGCTGGTGGCGGAGGTGGGCCGGGCCTGGGATCTGGGCATCCGCTGCGTGGTGCTGTTCCCCAAGGTGGCCGACGGCCTCAAGACCGAGGACGGCAGCGAGTGCTTCAACGAAGGCGGCCTGATTCCCCGGGCGATCCGGCGCCTCAAGCAGGAGCATCCGGCCATGGCGATCATGACCGATGTGGCCCTCGATCCCTATTCCTGCGACGGCCATGACGGCATCGTGAGTGCTGAGGGGGTGGTGCTCAACGACGAGACCGTCTCCCTGCTTTGCCGCCAGGCGGTGGCCCAGGCCCGCGCCGGCGCTGACCTGATCGGCCCCAGCGACATGATGGACGGCCGGGTCGGGGCGATCCGCGAGGCCCTCGACGAGGAGGGCTTCGAGCACGTCGGGATCATCAGCTACACCGCCAAGTACGCCTCCGCCTACTACGGCCCCTTCCGTGAGGCGCTGGATTCCGCCCCCCGGGCCGTGAGCTCCAAGCCCATCCCCAAGGACAAGAGCACCTACCAGATGGATCCGGCCAACGGCCGCGAAGCCCTCACCGAAGCCCTGCTCGATGAGCAGGAGGGGGCCGACATCCTGATGGTGAAGCCGGGCCTGGCCTACCTCGACGTGATCCATCGCCTGCGGGGTGAGAGCGAGCTGCCCATCGCCGCCTACAACGTCAGCGGCGAGTACGCCATGGTCAAGGCCGCCGCCGAGCGGGGCTGGATCGACGAGCGGGCCGTGGTGCTGGAGACCCTGCTCTGCTTCAAGCGGGCCGGCGCCGACCTGATCCTCACCTACCACGCCTGCGACGCCGCCCAGTGGCTGCGCGACGGCTGAGCCGCACCGCTTGAATGGTGCGATGAACCGTCGCTGCCCCCTCCCATGACGCGTCTCGGCCACGTGGCGGTGCGGGTCCAGGACATGGAGCGTGCCAAGCACTTCTACGAACAGCTCGGTCTGCGCCTCACCTGGGACGCCCAGGACTGGGCCTACATGCAGTCGCCCGCCAACGGCGACGGCATCGCCCTGCTCAGCCCCAGCTACACCGCCGCCGGCCCCCACTTCGCCTTCCACTTCAGCGACCGCGCCGAGGTGGACGCGGTGCATGACCGGCTCGAGGCGGCCGGCCACCGGGTGGGTCCGGTGCACGACCACCGCGACGGCACCGCCTCTTTCTACCTGCAGGATCCGGAGGGCAACTGGCTGGAGATGCTCTACGAGCCCGCCGCCGGCATCCCCTCCAACGTGGGTGCCGCCGCCATCCCCGCCCCCGCACCCGTCGCACCGGCGGGGTGAGCGCAGCCCCTGTGAGCGAGATCCACCAGGAGACCCTGGAGCTGCTGGAGTGGCCCCGGCTGGCCGAGCACCTGGCCGGTTTCGCCGGCACCACCGCCGGCCGCCGCCACTGCGCCGGCCTTGGCCTGCCCGACCATCCGGCCGAGAGCCGCCGCCTGCTGCTGGAGACCACCGAGCTGCTGGCCATCGACGGCCTCTGCGAGGGGGGCCTGAGCCTGCAGGGGGCCGGGGACATCGCCGCCACGGTGGCCCTCTGTGGGAAGGGGGGCTGCGCCGGTGGCGAGGAGCTGCTGGCGGTGGCGGCAACCCTGGCGACGGCGCGGCGGTTGCGGCGCCAGATCGAGGAGCCGGAGCTGCGGCCCATCACCACGGCCCTGGTGGCCGATCTGCGCACCCTGCCGGAGCTGGAGCAGCGGCTGCACTTCTGCCTGGAGGAGGGCGGCCGGGTGGCGGATCGGGCCAGCGGCCCCCTGGAGACGGTGCGGCGCCAGCTGCTGGCCCTGCGCGGTGAGCGCCGCGACCGGCTGCAGGAGCTGGTGCGCCGCTACGCCTCCCTGCTCCAGGACACGGTGGTGAGCGAGCGGGGCGGCCGGCCGGTGCTGGCGGTGAAGGCCGGTGCCGCCGCCCAGGTGGGCGGCCTGGTGCACGACAGTTCCGCCTCCGGCAGCACGGTGTACGTGGAACCCCAGGCGGTGATCCCCCTGGGCAACCGCATCCGCGATGCCGAGGGCCAGGAGCGGGAGCTGGAGCGGCAGGTGCGCAGCGAGCTCAGCGCCCTGGTGGGCGAGCAGGCCGAACCCCTCGACCACCTCCAGCAGGTGCTGGTGCGAATCGACGCCGGCCTGGCCCGGGCCCGCTACGGCCAGTGGCTGGGGGCGGTGCGGCCCGAGCTGGCCGAGGCGGCCGACGCCCCCTTTGAGCTCGTCGACCTGCGCCACCCCCTGCTGCTCTGGCAGGAACGGCGCGAGGGCGGCCGGCCGGTGGTGCCCGTCACCATCCGGGTCGGCCCGGAGCTGCGGGTGGTGGCGATCACCGGCCCCAACACCGGCGGCAAGACCGTGACCCTCAAGAGCCTGGGGCTGGCGGCCCTGATGGCCCGCGCCGGCCTGTTCCTGCCCTGCGCTGGCACCCCCCGGCTGCCCTGGTGCGGCCAGGTGCTGGCCGACATCGGTGACGAGCAGTCGCTGCAGCAGAACCTCTCCACCTTCAGCGGCCACATCCGCCGCATCGCCCGCATCCTGGGGGCCCTGCCGGAGGGGCGCGCCCTGCCCCAGGGGTCGGCGTCCCTGGTGCTGCTCGATGAGGTGGGGGCCGGCACCGATCCCACCGAGGGCAGCGCCCTGGCCGCCGCCCTGCTGCGCCACCTCGCCGACCGCGCCCGCCTCACCGTGGCCACCACCCACTTCGGCGAACTCAAGGCGCTCAAGTACGCCGATCCCCGCTTCGAGAATGCGTCGGTGGCCTTCGACGTGGAGACGCTCTCGCCCACCTACCGGCTGCAGTGGGGCATCCCCGGCCGCAGCAATGCCCTGGCGATCGCCTCCCGCCTGGGGCTTGACCCCGCCGTGCTGGCGGTGGCCGCCGCCCAGCTGGAGCCCGGCGGCGAAGGGGACGTCAACCGGGTGATCGAGGGGCTGGAGCAGGAGCGCCAGCGCCAGCAGGAGGCGGCCGAGGCGGCGGCGGCGCTGCTGGCCCGCACCGAGCTGCTGCACGAGGAACTGCTGCAGCGCTGGTCGCAGCAGAAGGAGCAGTCGGCGGAACTGCAGGAGCAGCGCCGCCAGCGGCTGGAGCTGTCGATCCGGGAGGGGCAGGGGGAGGTGCGGCGCCTGATCCGGCGGCTGCGCTCGGTGGGTCAGGAGG
>NZ_JAYGHZ010000263.1:0-19827 GCF_034931285.1 Synechococcus sp. BA-120 BA3 | reverse complement strand
TGATCGCCCAGCGCAGCGGCTCGGCGCCCTCACCGGCCAGGCGGCGGGCCTCCCGCGCCAGCCCCTGCCGCAGCTGGGGCAGCAGCGGACCGGGGGACGCCTGCAGCCACAGCTCCAGGGGCACCAGGGCGCTCACTTCTGGAACTGACCGAACTGGGCCTCGTAAAGGGCGTCCTCCTGGCCGGCCACCAGATCGAGGTCGGCGAGGGGATAGGAGACGCACAGCAGGGCATAGCCCTTGGCCTGGAGCTCGGCCTTGACCCCCATGGCATCGGGCTGGTGCACGGTGCCGCTGCGCAGCAGGGCGGCGCAGGTGGTGCAGACGCCCGAGCAGCAGGAGCTGGGCAGGGGCACCCCGGCGGCCTCGGCGGCGCTCAGCACCGTCTGGTCGCTGCGGCAGGGAAAGCTGTACGAGGCGCCATCCAGGCTGGCGCTGATCTGGAACACGGGGAGCTCCGGCGAGGTGGCTGGGCTGGTCGCTGGGGTGGTCTCGGACACGGGCAAAGGGGGTCGGGGAGGGGCGGCGTCGGCAGGGCGGCTCAGGCTCCCGGCTCGGGCCCATCTTCTCCGATCGCCAGCCAGCGGCCGGGATGGGGGGCGAGGTACTCGCCCGGATCGGCCGCGTTCGCCGGGGCCGTGAGCACGAAGTCGATGCTCAGCGAGAAGCGGGTGTCGTCGGGATCTTCGTTGGGCAGCACCGCATGGTCGACCGACGCGGGGAACAGCAGCAGCAGCCCCGCCCTGGGCGCCACGTCGCACCAGGGGCGATTGAGGGCGGCATCGGCGCCGATCGGCCCGTCCTGGCCCACCGCCAGCCCCGGCACCAGCTCATTGACTTGGCGGGGGGCGAACAGGCGCAGGCAGCCGCTGCGGCCGCTGCCGTCACCATTGAGGTAATAGATGGCGCTGAGGTGGGCGTTGGGGTGGTGGTGGCGCCCCACCTGCTCGCCGGCCTCGCTGATCACCGGCCAGCTGCGCTGCACATGCAGGGCCAGGCGCCGGCGATCAAAGCCCAGCGCCGCCAGATACTCCCGGGCATAGAGCGCCAGCCGCTCGATCAGGGGGGCGAACAGCGGGTCACGGTGCAGCTCCCCGGCGCCGCGCAC
Source organism: Synechococcus sp. BA-120 BA3 (assembly GCF_034931285.1). Taxonomy (NCBI): domain Bacteria; kingdom Bacillati; phylum Cyanobacteriota; class Cyanophyceae; order Synechococcales; family Synechococcaceae; genus Synechococcus; species Synechococcus sp. BA-120 BA3. Next base: position 18,721 of record NZ_JAYGHZ010000263.1, on the reverse strand, counting down.
ATCGCCGGTCCAGGCGACCCCCTCCTCACTGGGATCCCGCTCCCGCAGCGCCAGCACCCGCTGCAGCAGCAGGGCGGTGTCGAGGGGATCGGGCGCCAGCTGCACCCGGCCCAGGGCCATCGGGAACAGGGGCTCGATCGCCAGAGCGGCGGGGGCGGCATCAGCCATGGGCAGGGAGGGAGAGCACCGCTACGGGGACACGGCCTGCAGATCAGTGGCCGCAGGAAGCGCAGATCCCGCAAGTCGCCAGCAAGGGGGCCTCGGACCAGCTTTAGAAGCTACGCTGGCCAACAGATGAAAACCCCGACAACAAGAGAGTCTGCCGTAAATAAGTCTGCCATAGCGACACCATCTGGCCGATTGATACAGCCTGGCAATTCAATACATTCAACGCATACGCGCCATCGCACGCCAACCACAGCACACGGCATCTTCGAACGTAGATGATGCTCTCGACAGTGCCGTCCATCCACAGGGATTCATGAACGGGCAAGAAAATCAGGGCACAACCAACTCTGAGATCCTGAAACCCGTACTGGAAGCCTTGCAAGTGCCCGTCAGAATCGCGAACCAGAGTGTGGACAGCATCTTCTGGTTGGCGATGATGAATATTGGCTCAGGGGCGTTGATTGCCATCATGGCCTATCAATCACTAGGCAGGAACGCGGTCGCTTGTATTTTTCTATTCATGCTGATCAGCGCACCCTCCTTCACGCTGTCCAAGCTGCACACCACACTGAAAGAAATCATCTTGTTGCCTGAGAAGATTTCCCAGTTTGCCATGGACAGCTCACAAAAAGCATTCACGCTGTACAAGGCCCACAACGAGCTGAAAAAACAACTGAAAGATGCCGACTGGCGTGTCGACAGCCTCATCAAGCAGCGGCGCTGGCGGGCCTCCGACCTGGCCGCCGCGACACGGACGGCCCAATCTGGATTCTCTGCATGGAAACGCCTGCAAAACCTTTTGACGCTAGCCCGTCGGCTTCGTGCTGCCAAGTCAGTCCTCCGCGAGTTCGAAGGACTGGCGACGTTGAGTGCTGGCGCCATGCTCTTGGCCAACCCATTGTTCCTGACTCTCGTTATCGCTTCAGTTCTCGCCACTTTCCTTTGGACAATGGTTGCCATCCTTGCTTTGATCATTCACATCGTTTGAGAACGGCAGGCAGGATCTTTGCGCGGCCAGAGTGCAGAACCATCCAGGCAATGGTTCCATCGCCCCCCTCTGTCAGGCAGCGGCCGTACGAATTCCAGCACGTGAGCGTCTCCCTTAGCCTGGCCAAAGCCATCCACCACCCCCATGCTGCGGCGCCTTGCCGATGATCTCTGGGTGGCCGAACAACCGCAGAAGTACTTCGGCCTGAGCATCGGCACCCGGATGACCGTCATCCGCCTGGAGCACAGCCACCGGCTGGTGATCCTTTCGCCGATTCAGCCAACCCCTGAGCTCGAACTGGACCTGGCCTCCATCGGTGTCGTCACCGATGTCGTGGCACCCAACGCCTTCCACCATCTCCATCTCCAGGCCTTCCAGCAGCGCTGTCCCCAGGCCGTGGTGTGGGGTCCGCCCTTCCTGAGGCAGAAGTGTCCCCATCTGCAGCTGGACCGACTGCTCAACGCGCAAGAGCCCTCCCCATGGCCGGGATTGCTGCTGTGCAGCCTCAGCGGTCTCCACACCCTGGGGCCCACCGGCCCATTGCCGCTGCACGAGGTGGCCTTCTGCCACACCCCCAGCCGGACCCTCGTCCTGACGGACAGCGCCTTCCACTTCGATGCCTCCGCCGCCTGGCTCACCCGCTGGCTCACGCGGATCGGCGGCGGTTACGGTCGCCTGGAGCCCACCATTCTCGAGCGCCTGGCCACCGCCGAGCGGGCTTCGCTGCGCAGGGCCATGCAGGCTGTCCTGCAGTGGGACTTCGATCGGGTGATCGTGGCCCACGGCGCCGTGCTGGAAACGGGCGGCAAGCAAGCCCTCGCCAGGGCCTATTCCTCCTTTTTCGGATCCCCCCTGCCATGAAAGCCGTCCTCGCCGAACGCTACGGGCCGCCAGAGGTGCTGCAGATCCGCGAGATCGCCACACCCGCCCCGAAGGCCGAGGAGATCCTGATCCGGATCCATGCGACCACCGTCACCGCGGCCGACTGGCGCATCCGAAGCCAGACGGTGCCGACGGGCTTCGGACTGATCATGCGGCTGGTGTTCGGCCTGCGGAAGCCGAGGCAGCCCATCCTCGGCTCGGAGCTGGCCGGGGTCGTCGCCGCGATCGGCAGGAACGTCACCCGATTCCAGGTGGGGGAGCGGGTCTTCGCCTTCAGCGACATGGCCATGGGCTGCCATGCCGAGTATCTCTGCCTGCCCCAGGACGGCATGGTGGTGGCCACACCGCCGGGCCTCACGGACGAAACGGCGGCCGCGCTGTGCTTCGGCGGCACGACGGCCCTGGACTTCCTGCGCCGGGCCAAGCTGCGTCCCGGCGAGAGGGTGCTGGTGAACGGGGCCTCCGGGGCAGTGGGCAGCGCCGTTATCCAGCTGGCCCGCCGCGCCGGAGCCGAGGTCACCGGGGTGTGCAGCACGGCGAACCTCGATCTGGTGCGCTCCCTGGGGGCGGCCCAGGTCATCGACTACACCCGGGACGACTTCAGTCGCAATGGCCAGACGTATGACGTGGTCGTCGACACGGTCGGCACAGCACCGTTCGCGCGTTGCCGGCGCTCACTCCGAAAGGGAGGGCGCCTGCTGCTGGTGCTGGCCGGGCTGCCCGACATGCTAAAGGGGGTGTGGGTATCCCTGACATCCGGCCGGACCGTGATCGCCGGACCGGCGACCGTGAAACTCGAGGATCTGCGCGAACTTGCCGCGCTGGCAGAAACGGGGGAGTTCCAACCGGTGATCGATCGGATCTATCCGTTTGAGCAGATCGTGGCGGCCCACCGCTATGTCGACACGGGACGAAAGAAGGGTAATGTCATCATCTCCGTGCGCGAGCCGAGCTAGTCACCCATGGCGAAGTCCGAGGCTTTCGCGCGCATCAAGGATCAGGTGCTCCGGATTGTCGCGACGATTCCCGAATCGAAGATCACCACCTACCAATCCATCGGCGAGCATCTGGCGGTGATGCCCAGGCATGTCGCCTACATCCTCAGCCAGCTGGACGACAACACGAAGCTGGACATTCCCTGGTATCGCGTCGTGTCAGCAGACGGAAGCCTGGGGGTGCCCAAGCGCGATCCCAACGGCGATAGCCAGGCCCAGCTGCTGCAACGGGAAGGAATCGACGTGGTCGGCCATGCGGTCCGTCCCCCGCTGGAGAGCGTCGTTCTCCCGGCCGCCGCGTTGCCCCACGGCATCCCCAGACAGGTGCGCCCAGCGGTGACCCGCAACACCATGAGAAAGGTGCGAGGTCACTGACAGAGGAGTAGCGTGAAGAAAACAGAAAGGCATCGACCGCCGTTGCAGGTGCTTCGTGCTGCTCTGCTCCTCTGGGAATGGGGGCGATATGGGCGTTGCCACAGGGAAGGCCACGGGCAAGGTGAACCGTGCCAATGGCGGCCGGTCAGGGGCCCGGGGGGTGGCCACCCGCTCCCGCGACGGTCTGGCGCTGCCGTTGGAGCAGGCCCTCATGGAGCGGATGAAGGAGCTCCACTGCCTCCAGCAGATCGAGCACATCATCAGCACCAGCCAGGAAACGATCGACGGCATGCTGGCGGAGATCGTCACGACGATCCCCACGGCCTGGCTGCACCCCAGCAGCGCCGTTGCCCGAATCCGCCACGGCGAACGCCTCTTCCAGACGGGAGATCTGGAACGTTGCCAGTCGGTCCAATCCTCGGCGATCAAAGTCAATGAGCGGGTCTGCGGCTCGGTGGACGTGGGCTACACCGATCCCTTCGAAGAGGCCAACGAAGGACCCTTCCTGGCGGAGGAGCGCTTGCTGCTCGACACGATCGCCATCCGTCTGGGCAGCCTCATCGCCGGCGAGCTGGCGAAGGCGGGCTGGATCGACACCCTCCGGGAACAGGAACTGCTCTACCGGCAACTGGTCTCGGTGCTGGGGGGGATGGCAGAGATGCGGGACCCCTACACCGCCGGCCATCAGACGCGGGTGGCCAACCTGGCGGTCGCCATCGGGGCGGAGCTGGGACTCTCGCCCAAGGAGCAGGAAGGGCTGCGGCTGGGCGCGTCGGTCCACGACATCGGCAAGATCACGGTGCCGGCGGAGATCCTCTGCAAGCCCACCAAGCTGACCCGCCACGAATACGACCTGATCAAGGAACACGTCGAGGCCGGCTACCAGATCCTCAAGGATGTGGCCTTCCCCTGGCCGATCGCCCGCATCGTCTATGAACACCATGAGCGCATGGACGGCAGTGGCTACCCCAATGGCCGCACCGGCGATCAGCTGCTGCCGGAATCCCGCATCGTGGCCGTCGCCGACGTGGTGGAATCGATGTGTGCCCACCGCCCCTACCGCGCCGGCCTTGGCACCGAAGCCGCCCTCGCGGAGATCGAGAAAAACCGGGGCCTGCTCTACGACCCAGCCGTGGTGGACGCCTGTCTGCGGGTCTTCCGCGACAAGGGCTACCGCTGCGGCTCCTGACACCCCAGCGTCACCGCCGCGCCATGACGTACCAACCCTTCCGTCTGCCACCGGGCGTGGATCTGCGCGGCGAGCTGGAACGCCTGGCCCAGGCGGATCAGCAGTTCTGCGGCTTCATCATCTGCGGGATCGGCAGCCTGGAAAGTCCGCTGCTGCGCTTCGCCGATCAGGGCGAAGGCGTCGTGCTGGCCGGTCCGCAGGAGGTGATCACGCTGGCGGGCAGCGTCAGCAAGGACGGCGCCCACCTGCACCTGGTGGTGGCCGACGCCGAGGGGCACACCCGGGGCGGCCACCTCTGCCACGGAAGCCGGGTGCGCACCACCATGGAAATCCTGCTGCTCTGCCCGGAAGGCTGGCAGCTGGGCCGGGAGCGGGATCCCGCCACCGGCCATCTGGAGCTGAGCGTCAGCCCATCGCGGCCGCGCCACCCACCACTTCCAGGATCTCCTGGGTGATGGCCGCCTGGCGGGCCTTGTTGTAGTCAAGGGTCAGGGTCTTGGCGAGCGCCTTGGCGTTGTCGCTGGCGTTGTTCATGGCCGTCATCCGGCTGGCCAGTTCGCTGGCGGCCGCTTCCTGGAGGGAGCGCAGCAGCTGGTTGGCCAGGTAGAGGGGCAGCAGGGCATTGAGCAGCTGCTCCGGGCTCTGCTCGAACACGAAGTCCGGCTGCAGAGCCGGCTCGGCGTTCTCCACCTTGCCGATCTCCACCCCGAGGCGGCCGTCGCGGGTGATGAGACGGAAGATCTCATCATCGGAGCTGGCGATGCCCTGGGGATCGAGGGGCAACAGGGTCTGGACCACCGGCTGGGAGCTCACCAGGTTGATGAAGCGGGTGAAGACGATCTCGACGCGGTCGGTGCTGGCGGAGAGGAACTCGGCGAGCACTTCGTTGGCGATCTCACCGGCTTCCTGGGAGGTGGGGACCTGCTCCAGGCCGGTGAAGGTGGCCCGGATCGGGTAGGAGCGGTTGGTGAAGTAGGTGATGGCCTTGCGGCCCATCAGCACCATGTCCACCGTGAAGCCCTGGCCCTTGAGCTCGGCGAAGCGCTGCTCGGCACGGCGGATCACGTTGGCGTTGTAGCCGCCGCAGAGGCCCCGGTCGCCTGTGACCACCAGCAGGGTGATGGTGCCCACAGGCCGGCGCTCGGCCAGCAGCGGGGAATCGGCCCCCTCGAAGCCCATGCGGGACTCGAGATTCTGGAGCACCCGGGCCAGGCGGTCGGCGAAGGGACGGGTGCGCAGCACCTGCTCCTGGGCACGACGCACCTTGGCAGCGGCCACCAGCCGCATGGCTTCGGTGATCTTGCGGGTGTTCTTGACCGAACTGATCCGGTCACGGATTGCCTTGAGATTGGCCATGGGTGGAGACTCCTCAGGCGGCAGCCAGCATCGAGGAGGTGACCTCGACGATGGCTTCCTTGAGCATGGCTTCGGACTCGTCGCTCAGCACCTTGTCGGTCTGAACCTTGTTGATGTACTCGGGCTTGTTGCTCTTGAGGTACTCGCGCAGTTCGCGGGCGAACTGGGGCACCAGCTCCACGGGCACGTCGTCGATCAGACCCTTGACGCCCGCATAGACCACAGCCACCTGCTCGGCCAGGATCAGGGGGCTGAACTGGGGCTGCTTGAGCAGTTCGCGCAGGCGCTTGCCCCGGGCCAGCTGGGCCTGGGTGGCGGCATCGAGGTCGGAGGCGAACTGGGAGAAGGCGGCCAGTTCGTCGAACTGGGCCAGCTCCAGCTTCAGGGTGCCGGCGATCTTCTTGATGGCCTTGGTCTGGGCGGCGCCGCCCACCCGGCTCACGGAGATGCCCACGTTGATGGCGGGCCGCAGGCCGGAGTTGAACAGGTCGGAGCTGAGGAACACCTGACCGTCGGTGATCGAGATCACGTTGGTGGGGATGTAGGCCGAGACGTCGCCGGCCTGGGTCTCGATGATCGGCAGGGCGGTCATGCTGCCCTTGCCCATGGCGTCGGAGAGCTTGGCGGCCCGCTCCAGCAGGCGGCTGTGGCAGTAGAAGACGTCGCCGGGGTAGGCCTCACGGCCGGGGGGACGGCGCAGCAGCAGGGACATCTGGCGGTAGGCCTGGGCCTGCTTGGTGAGGTCGTCGTACACCACCAGGGTGGCCTTGCCCTTGTACATGAAGGACTCGGCGATGGCCGCACCGGTGTAGGGGGCCAGGTACTGGAGGGCCGCCGCTTCCGAGGCGCTGGCCGCCACCACCACGGTGTAGTCGAGGGCGCCGCGCTCGCGCAGCACTTCCACCACGTTGGCCACCGAGGCGTTCTTCTGGCCGATGGCCACGTAGACGCAGACGACGTCCTCACCCTTCTGGTTGAGGATCGTGTCAATGCAGATGGCGGTCTTGCCGGTCTGGCGGTCGCCGATGATCAGCTCACGCTGGCCCCGGCCGATGGGAATCATGGCGTCGATGGCCGTGATGCCGGTCTGCATGGGCTCATGCACCGACTTGCGCTGGATGATGCCAGGCGCCATCGACTCGATCAGGCGGGTCTCGGTGGTGGCGATCTCACCCTTGCCGTCGATCGGCTGACCCAGGGCGTTCACCACCCGGCCCAGCATGGCGTCGCCCACCGGCACGGCGGCGATACGGCCGGTGGCCTTGACGGTGCTGCCCTCCTGGATGCCCAGGCCCTCGCCCATCAGCACGACGCCGACGTTGTCGTCCTCCAGGTTCAGAGCGAGGCCCTCGGTGCCGTCCTCGAACAGCACCAGCTCGCCGGCCATCACCTGCTCCAGGCCGTAGACCCGGGCGATGCCATCACCGATCTGCAGCACGGTGCCGACGTTGCTGACAGAGACCGACTTGTCGTAGTCGGCGATCTGTTTCTTGAGGATGGCGCTGATCTCGTCGGGGCGGATGGAAACCATGGGTGGGAGTCCCCGGAGGGGAGGCGATGAAGTGGGGAGGAGTGGGGGGGAGGGAAGGAAGCGTCAGCTCACGTTGGCGAGCGTCAGGCCGAGGCGCCGCACCTGACCGGCGAGGCTGGCGTCGATCACCCGGGAACCGACGCTGAGGACGAACCCGCCGATCAGGGCGGGATCCACCGCGAGGCTGATCTCCACCTTGTCGGTGCCGGCCACGGCCTTGGCCTTCTCGGCAAGCAGCGCCTGCTGCTCCTCGCTCAGGGGGCTCGCCGAGGTCACGGTGGCCAGGGCGATCTGGTTCTGCTCGCGGTAGAGATCCAGGAGCCGCTCGAGGACGGCATCGAGGAAGCCGATGCGCTGGCGGTCAGCCAGCAGCTTGAGCAGGTTGAGGAAGGAGGGGGAGATGTCCTTGCCGAAGAGTTGCTCGAGCGCCGCCTTCTTGCCTTCGACCTCAAGGACCGGGGAGGCCATCGCCTCACGCAGGTCGCTGGAGTCGTGCCAGAGGGCGAGGATCGCCCGGGCCTGATCGATCACCGCCTCGGTGTCGCCGTTGGCATCGCACACCTGCAGGAAGGCGTCGGCGTAGGGGGTGGTGATGGTGTTGAGCAGAGGCATCAGGCGTTCCCCATCGATTGAATGGACTGATCGATCAGCTGGGCCTGGGCGCTGGCGTCGAGGCGGCCGGGCAGGCTGACCAGGGCCTTGGCGATGGCCATCTCGGCGGCTTCGCGCTGCAGCAGCCGGCTGACGCGGGAGACCTCCGAATCCAGGTCGGACTGGGAGTCCTGCTTGAGCCGTGCCATCTCCTCGACGGTGCGCTTCTCGCTCTCGAAGCGGATGGCCTCGGCCCGGGCCTTGCCGTCGGCGCGGATCTTCTCGGCGCGGGTGCGGGCCTCACTCAGGCTCTTCTGGGCCTCGGCGAGGGAGGCGGTGGCGGCGTTCAGGCGCTCCTCGGCGTCCTTGAGTTCCCCCAGGATCCGCTCGCGGCGGCGCTCGAGGATGCCCCCGAGGAATCCCCTCAGGAACCACGTCAGACCGGCGATGACGATCGCCAGGTTGATGATGTTGGTCTCGAAGATGTCGAAGTTGAGGCCGAAGCTGCCGTGGCTGGCCAGAAGCGGAGAGATCATCATGAGGCGGTCAGGAGACGGTCGACGATGAGGTCGGCGAGCCTGTCGGCATCGGCCTCAAGAGCGCTCAGGGCTTCGGCGCGCTGAGCATCGATCTTGCTGCGGGCACTTTCGCGGCTCGCGATGGCGTCGGCCTGGGCCACCGCCAGAGCCTCCCGGTAGAGACGGTCGGAATCCTGCTCCGCCTCCAGGATCACCTTCTGGGCCTCGAGCCGCGCCCCCTTGAGCTGATCCTTGAGATCGGCTTCGAGGCGCTCGGCCTGGGCAAGCTTCTCCTTGGCCTGGGTGCGGCTGGTGGAGATGTAGCCCTCACGGTCCTCGACGGCCTTGCCGACCGGTCGGAAGAACAGGCTGTTGAGAATGAAGGTGAGGATCACCACCTGCAGCGCCATGAGCGGCAGGGTGGCGTCGAGGTCGAACAGACCTCCCTCGGGCGACCCTGCGGTCGCACCTGCCTCGGCAAGCAGAAGCCAGCTGGTCATGGGGCAATAAGGCGGGCGGTGGTGGAGGCGTGGATGGAGCCGGGGGTGGAGAAGGGCCGCAACGAACGGGCGGCCCTGTCATCCCCGCGACGGCCTCCGATCAGGAGAAGGGGTTGGCGAACAGCAGCACCAGGGCGACCACCAGGCCGTAGATGGTCAGCGATTCCATGAAGGCCAGGGAGAGCAGCAGGGTGCCGCGGATCTTGCCTTCGGCTTCGGGCTGACGGGCGATGCCTTCGACGGCGCCGCCGGAAGCGGTGCCCTGGCCGATGCCAGGACCGATGGAGCCGAGACCGACGGCAAGACCAGCAGCCACGACGGACGCAGCGGAAGTAAGGGAATCCATGGTGGGGTTAGAAATGTGGGGCGCCGGGGAAGCGCGGAAGGAACCTTGTCGAGAACCCTGCGCCGGGGACACCTGGGAAGGCGGGCCCGGATCGAGCCGGACCTGCGCGCAGAGAGTTTGCCAGACCGGGGGGACGGGACGGCCGAGGGGCTGACCTAGTGGTGCTCCTCGTGGACGGCCTCACCGATGTAGTAGGCCGCCAGGGTGGCGAAGATCAGCGCCTGGATGGCGCTGGTGAACAGGCCGAGGAACATCACCGGCAGGGGCACCACCAGGGGCACCAGGAAGGCCAGCACCGCCACCACCAGTTCGTCGGCAAGGATGTTGCCGAACAGACGGAAGGAGAGCGAGAGGGGCTTGGTGAAGTCCTCGACGATCTTGAACGGCAGCATGATCGGCGTGGGTTCCACGTAGTACTCGAAGTACCGGAAACCCTTGCGGCTCAGGCCCGCATAGAAGTAGGCCAGCGACACCAGCAGCGCCAGGGCGATGGTGGTGTTGATGTCGGCGGTGGGGGCGCCCAGTTCACCGTTGGGCAGATGGACCAGCTTCCAGGGGATCAGGGCCCCGCCCCAGTTGCTCACGAAGATGAACAGGAACAGGGTGCCGATGAAGGGAAGCCAGTCGCGGTAGGCCTTCTCGCCGATGTATTCGCGAGCGATGTCGCGCAGGTAATCCCAGAGGAACTCCAGCAGGTTCTGCACACCCCTGGGGTCACGCTCCAGGCGGCGCGTGCCGACCACCACCACGGCGAGCAGGGCACCGATCACGACCCAGGAGCTCAGGAAGACCTGGCCGTGGATCTTGTAATTGCCGAGCTGCCAGTACAGATGCTGGCCGACCTCGAGGGCGGCGAAGGGAAGGGCGAGGGGCAACGGAGCCATCGGGGGTAGGGCCTGGCGGAACGTCTGGGCCGCCGGAGCGGCTGAAGAGGGCCGCCGGAGCGGCTGAAGAGGGATCGATTCAGCTGTCGAGGACGGCCTGGGCGATCAGGGCGGGCTTGTAGAGGAGGAAACCCACCACGGCGGGCAGGATCTCCAGGACGGGAAGCCTGGCGGCCGCGAGCACCAGCACCACAGGCACCAGCAGCTGGGCCTTGCCCACCCCCTTGGTTTCGACGCCGAAGCGGGTCACGCTGCGGGCCAGGAGGCGGAGATACAGGAGTCCCGCCAGGGCTCCCACCAGCAGGCTGAAAGCGGTGGAAAGGTCGAACCAGAGGGCCGTGAGGGGCACCGCCAGGGCGGTGGCACAGACCGTGGAAAGAAGCATCCGGCGCTGCAGCCGCAGGTAATCGTCCATGCCGTTGTTCACCGTCGCCGGAGCGGCGGCGCGTTCAGGCTGGGGTGGAGGCTCGCTGGTCGGATGGACTGCGACCTCTTCGGTCGTCGTCTCCGCAGGGGGGACGGCATCCGGGGAAGGGGTCAGGGCAGCCTGCAACCGACGAGGCTCCGTCTTGGCGTGCGGACTTTATCACTCGGGCCGTTCAGGCTCTAAGCAACAGAAGCACCCGCTCCGCCAGCAGCCGCCGCGCCGCCGCCACCCGCTCGGCGGGGCCCTGGGCCAGGGGAAGCGACCCGATCGGCGTGCCGGCCGGGGCCGCCTCCAGGGCCTCCATCAGGGCCAGCTCCTCGGCCATGATCGTCAGGGGACGCAGGTCGGGACCCAGCAGCGCCGTGGAGGGCCAGCCCCACAGGCAGCGGTTGCGCTCGCCGCCGGCCGCCAGCAGGGCCGCGTCGCTCCACGCCTGCGGCGCCGTGCTGCTCAGGGTCTCCGGCGCCCCGTCGCCGTCCTGGCGACGCAGGAAGAACTCGAAGTGGCTGATGTCGGGATCGAGGCTCTCCACCAGGGCCCACTGCTCTCGCGGCGACAGCGCCCGGGCCCGCTCCAGCAGTTCCCCCTGCAGCAACCGGGCCGGATCCCAGACCTCGGGATTGGAGAAGCCGGCGAAGTGGATGCCGGGCTGGTCGATGAAGCGGAACAGGCGCTCCAGGTCGTAGCTGGTCTCCTGGGGATGGAGGTACATGTCGGCGAAGTTGGCATCGGCGGCGGTGTCGAGGGCCCAGCGCTGCTCGTGGTGCCGCCGCAGCCGGTTGGTCTCCGGCAGGGTGGCGAACAGCTCCCGGCCCAGCCGCAGACCCGCCGGTCCGGTGCCCACCCCCATCAGGGCCAGGGCCCGCTGGGTGCGGTGGATCTCCCAGCGGCCGCCGTCGGCATAGAGAAAGAGGTGCAGCAGCCCCCCCGGCCGCAGCAGGGGCACCAGGGCCCGCAGGCCCTCCTCCGGCCGGTCGAGGTGGTGCAGCACCCCCACCGAATTGATGTAGTCGAAGGGGCCCTCCCCCGCCAGGTCGAGCAGGCTGCGCTGCTCGATGCGCAGCTCCGCCACCTGGGCGGCGGCGCCGGAGCGGGCGGTGCGCTCCCGGGCCACCGCAAGGGCACCGGCGCTGATGTCCACCGCCAGCACCGCGGCGCCGGGGTTGAGATGGCAGAGGTAGTCGGTGCTCACCCCCGTGCCGCAGCCGGCGTCGAGGATCCGCCAGGGCCGCGGCTTCGGCGGCAGCGCCCCGTCCACGGCCGCCACCACGCTGTCCACGCACCATCGCCAGTTGTATCCCGGTGGCGGGCCGTCCTGGAGGGGGTCCCCCGGGTAGGGGAAACGGTCGTAGAAGGCGCTCACCACCGGGGTGGCGGCATCCAGCGGGGCCTCCGGGGGGTGATCCATCAATGCCTTGGTGCGGGTTCCGGCAGCATTCCACGGCGCCGGCCGCCGTTCAGCCTGAGCCTCGGGGAAGGCTGCAAACATTTGTTCATGCCGCCCCGGGGGGCCAGGGGGCCAGCCGTAACGTGACCCAGCCCGGCTCGCTCTCGTTCATGACCGTGACCGCCAGCAGCGGCAGCACCAGGGTCGCCCCCCAGCGCTACGACACCCTGCCGCTCTCCAGCGTCCGGAAGGCGGAGCAGCAGGACCGTTTCCCCGACGGCGGCGAACTGGACGCCCTGACCACCTTCTTCCGCAGCGGCCAGATCCGCGTCGAAGCCGCCCGACGGATCTCCGCCAACGCCGACGCGATCGTGGCCAAGGCTGCCAACCGGATCTTCACCGGCGGCACGCCCCTCTCCTATCTCGACGCCCCCCTCAGCACCCCGGCCGTCGGTGCCGCTGACGGTGTCGCCCTCGCCGCCGACCAGGCCGCGTTCCAGCGCTCGGTGCGCACCTTCGCCCAGGGATCCGGCGGCAGTGGCCTGCTCGGCCGCATCCTCGAGGGCGTCCAGGCCGACGCCGACGTGCGGGTCGTGCTGCCCAGCGGCTTCAACCCCATCTCGGTGGCGATCTACGGCAATGCCCGCATGCGCAAGTCGCTGCGGGACCTGGCCTGGTTCCTCCGCTACGTGGGCTACGCGGTGATCGCCGGCGATCCCAGCATCCTGGCGGTGAACACCCGCGGCCTCCGCGACGTGCTCGAGAAGGCCTGCTCCCTGGCCGCCACCAACGTGGCCCTGCAGGAGATGCGCGCCGCCGCCGCCGGCCTGTTCCGGGGCGAGCCCGACTCCCGCCAGCTGGTGATCGACTGCTTCAACGTGCTCCTCAAGGAGCTCGAGATCCCCACCCCCTCCACCCGGGCCCGCCTCGGCAGCCCCGTCAACCAGGGCCTGCAGCTGCCGGCGATCTACGCCCTCGCCGCCGAAGGCTCCCAGCGCTTCGTGATGAAGCCGGGCCTCTCGGGAGCCGAGAAGGCCGAGATCATCCGTGCCGCCTACCGCCAGGTGTTCGAGCGGGACATCGTCAAGGGCTACTCCCAGGTGGTCTGCCCGGTGGAGGCCACCCAGGTGCGCCAGGGCCAGCTCTCGATGCGGGAGTTCATCCGCGCCCTCGGCCGCAGCAAGGTCTACCGCCGCCAGTTCTACGGCCGCTTCTCCAACAGCCGGGTGGTGGAGCTCGCCTTCCGCCACTTCCTGGGCCGCGGTGTGAGCTCGATCGAGGAGTTCCGCCAGTACTTCGCCATCGTCAGCGCCAAGGGCCTGAACGGCCTCGTCGATGCCCTGGTCAACGGCATGGAGTACGCCCGCGTCTTCGGTGAGGAGACGGTGCCCTACCTGCGCGACATCGGCGAAGAGGCCCAGGAGAGCGCCGGCTGGGGATCCAACCGCAACCTCTTCCGCTTCAGTGCGCCGTTCGAGGGGGCGCCCCAGTACATCACCCTCTACGCCTCCTACCGCCAGCCCCTCGCCGACCAACACCCCTACGGGGGCGGCAACGATCCCCTGGCCCTGACCTACGGGGCGATCTTCCCCTCCGGCACGGCGTCGGTGGCCACCCGCCCGGCCCCCTTCAGCTACGACACCCGCCGGATCCTGATCGGCAACGGCATGGCCCAGCCCGGGCCCATGGACAGCGCCCAGTTCCGCAAGGCCACCCCGCGCCGGGTGGGACCGAAGGTTGTGCGCCTGCGCCAGATCGCCACCGGCGGCAGCTCCACCCCCCGCCGGGGCGGCCAGCCCAGCATCCGCGGCACCGAATCCAGCACCCAGGCCGTCATCAATGCGGTCTACGTGCAGGTACTGGGCACCGCCGGCTATGCCGGTGAGCGCAACAAGGTCGAGGAGATCAAGCTCGAGAACGGCGACATCAGCCTGCGGGAGTTCGTGCGCCAGGTGGCCCGCTCCAACGCCTTCCGCCGTCGTTACTGGAGCGGCCTCTACATCACCAAGGCCATCGAGGTGATGCACCGCCGCATCCTCGGCCGGCCCACCTTCGGTCGCTGGGAGATCAACGCCTACTTCGACACCGCCGCCCGCAAGGGCTTCTACGGCGTCGTTGACGCCATGATCGAAGGCCGCGAATACAACGACTGCTTCGGCGAGGACACCGTCCCCTACGAGCGCTTCATCACCCCGTCCGATCGCAACGCCCGCCGCGTCCCGGGCCTGGTGCGCACCCTCGAGGCGGTCGCCGACATCACCCCCCTGCAGCGGCCCACCGTGCCGGTGGCCCAGGAGATCCGCACCGTCGGCGATCTGGTCCCCCGCAACCTGCCGGCCCGGCCCAAGGTCCGCGGCCAGTGGAAAGCGGACGTGGCTGGAGGCCAGAGTGCGTCGGCCTCCGCGGGGGTCACCAGCGGTCCCGGAACCCTGCGGGAACCCCCGGCCCCCACCCGCAGCTGGAGCCAGTCCCCCTGGCAGCCCGGCGGCGGTGCCGCCCCCGTCTGGCGCAGCGGCGTCTCCACAACTGGTGGCGGCAATGGCTACGTGGCCCCCGCCAGCATCGGCATCGCCAGTGGCTGGAAGGCCCTGGTGGGCACCAACCTGTTGAGCGGTGTCGCCACAGCCCCCGACGGCGCCATGGCCAAGGCCCTGCGACCGGGCTCGCCCCAGGGCTTCGGTCGCCGCCAGAGCCTGTCGCGGCCCGTGCAGTTGCTGCGCGATCCCAGCGAGACCCAGGTGCAGGAAGTGGTCCAGGCGGTCTACCGCCAGCTCCTCAACCGCGTGCCCTTCGCGGCCGAGCGCCAGATGGATCCCGAGTCCCAGTTGCGCGACGGCCAGCTCTCGGTCGCCGAGTTCGTGGCCCAGATCGCCGGCAGCGATCTCTTCCAGCAGCGGCTCCAGCGGATGGCCCCCCTGCGGGCGGCCTCGGCGGCCTACCTGGCCCTGCTCGGCCGTGCCGCCATGCCCGGCGAGGTCAGCCGGTTCCTCGCCACCCGCGCCACGGCCGGCCAGCAGGCTGCCGTCGCCGAACTGCTCAACGCCCGGGAATACGCCACGGCCTTCGGCCAGGACACCGTGCCCTACCTGCGCGGCCTCGGCACCGAAGACGGCGTCCCCCTGACGACCGTGAACCGCACCGCCTCCCTCTACGGCGGCAACGCCGGGCTCACCCCCTCCATGAAGGGCGCGATCTGATCCGCCCCCGAGCCTCCCGGGTCGCCCCTGAAGGCGCCCCTGCGGCGCTTCCGATGGTCCCCCGGGTCAGTCCCGGGGGGTTTCTTTTGGTCCGTCTCTACAACGAGACGGAGAGATTGGGCTGTCGATGCACTCGTCCCGCCGTGGACGGCGGGTTCAAAAGATGAACAATTGCTGCGCTTGGACGGTGATAACAACTCCGGCCAAAGTCGTTGCGAGCCAAGGGATCTCACGGGCCGATCCGCCGTGAAGAACTGTTACCGGCTGCCATGGGAGCGACGGCCCTTGCCACAGAATGATGCGACGGTCGGCCAAGCCGATCACCCTTACCCACCGGATACCGGTCTCCTTCACGGTGACCGCTTGTTTCGAGGCAGAACTGCATGAGCATCGTCTCCAACTCGATCATCAACGCGGACGCCGAAGCCCGCTACCTCAGCCCTGGCGAACTTGACCAGATCAAGTCGTTCGTGGCAGGAGGTCAGCGTCGTCTGCGCGTCGCCCAGGTCCTGGCTGAAAGCCGGGAGCGCATCGTGAAGCAGGCCGGAGGCCAGCTTTTCCAGAAGCGCCCCGATCTCGTCTCCCCCGGCGGCAACGCCTACGGCGAAGAGATGACGGCTTCCTGCCTGCGCGACATGGACTACTACCTCCGCCTGGTCACCTACGGCGTGGTCGCCGGGGATGTGACCCCGATCGAAGAGATCGGCGTCATCGGGGCCCGCGAGATGTATCGCGCCCTCGGCACCCCCCTCGAAGCCATGGCGGAAGCCGTGCGCGAGATGAAGACCGCAGCCACGGGCCTCCTCACCGGCTCCGATGCCGAAGAGGCCGGCTTCTACTTCGACTACGTGGTCGGCGCCCTCTCCTGAGGTTTCACCTCCCTATCGTCCATAGCCATCCAACTCAGGATCCATGCAAGACGCCATCACCAACGTCATCAACCAGGCCGACGTCCAGGGGCTCTATCTCGACGGCAGCTCCATGGGCCGCCTCGAGCAGTACTTCGCCAGCGGTGAGCTGCGGGTGCGTGCCGCCGCCACGATCAGCGCCAACGCTTCGGCCATCATCAAGGAAGCCGTTGCCAAGGCCCTGCTCTACTCGGACATCACCCGTCCGGGCGGCAACATGTACACCACCCGTCGTTACGCGGCCTGCATCCGCGACCTCGACTACTACCTCCGCTACGCCACCTACGCCATGCTGGCCGGTGACACGTCGATCCTCGACGAGCGCGTGCTGAACGGCCTCAAGGAGACCTACAACTCCCTGGGTGTGCCCATCGGCGCCACGGTGCAGTCGATCCAGGCCATGAAGGAAGCCACCGCCTCCCTCGTCGGCCCCGATGCCGGTCGTGAGATGGGCGTCTACTTCGACTACATCAGCTCCGGCCTGGGCAACTGATCCCCAGCAACGCCCTCACCACGGCACGTTTTCCGAGGATCACTCCATGCGCCTGTTCAAGATCACGGCCTGCATCCCCTGCCCCGAGAAGGTGCGCAGCCAGAGGGAACTGCAGAACACCTACTTCACCAAGTGGGTGCCTTATCACAGCTGGTTCGCCGAACAGCAGCGGATCATGAAGCAGGGCGGCAGGATCCTGAAGGTGGAACTGGCCACCGGCCGTCGTCAGCAGAACTGCGGCAACTGAAGGACGCCCCCGGCGCTCCCACCGCCCGGCCCATGGCCGGGCTTTTTTGTTGCCTTCGAGCCGCCCCGGCGGTCCCGGAGGGCGCCAGGGGCCCCGACGGCGAAATGTTCACCGCGACTCGACAAACCCACCCCGGTCACGGCTGAATGGGCCATTCCCGGAACCCTCCCGCGGCCTTGTCCACCTCTGCCCCCCGCCTGCTCCACGGCCGTCCCGGCGCCGGCCTGCTGCCGCTGCCCTGGCAGCAGTGGCCCGCGGAAGCCCGCCTGCTGCTGGGCCTGGTGGCCCTCTGGAGCCTGGTGGGCCTGCTGGTGCTCACCTCCGCCAGCTGGTGGGTGGCCGAGCGGGAGATGGGCGATGGGGCTTACTACGTCAAGCGTCAGGCCATCTGGCTGGTGGCCAGCTGGGGTCTGCTCTGGCTGGGCATGCGCACGTCGATGCGGCGCTGGCTGCACCTGGCGGCGCCGGCCCTGCTGGTGGGAGCCCTGCTGGTGGCGGCCACCCTGGTGGTAGGGACCACCGTCAACGGGGCCAGCCGCTGGCTGGTGCTCGGCCCGGTGCAGCTGCAGCCCTCGGAGCTGATCAAGCCCTTCATCGTGCTGCAGGGGGCCGTGATCTTCTCCCACTGGCGACGGATCGCCCTCGACCAGAAACTCCTCTGGATCGGCATCTTCGGAGTGGTGATCCTGCTGATCCTCAAGCAGCCCAACCTCAGCACCGCCGCCCTGCTGGGCCTGCTGCTGTGGCTGATGGCGCTGGCCGGCGGCCTGCCCCTGACGCTGCTGCTGGGGGCCGCCGGCGGCGGGATCGTGCTGGGCAGCATCAGCATCATGATCAACCCCTACCAGCTCGACCGGGTCACCTCCTTCCTCAACCCCTGGCGCGTCGCCCAGGGGGACGGCTACCAGCTGGTGCAGAGCCTGCTGGCCATCGGTTCGGGGGGCGTGCTCGGCTCCGGCTTCGGGCTCTCCACCCAGAAGCTCCAGTACCTGCCGATCCAGACCACCGATTTCATCTTCGCTGTCTTCGCCGAGGAGTTCGGCTACGTCGGCTCGGTGATGCTGCTGCTGTTCCTGATGATCTTCGGCTTCGTGGGCCTGCGGGTGGCCCTGGCCTGCCGGAGCAACCAGCACCGCCTGGTGGCCATCGGCTGCACCACCCTGCTGGTGGGCCAGTCGATCCTCAACATCGCCGTGGCCAGCGGCTCGATGCCCACCACCGGCCTGCCCCTGCCGATGATCAGCTACGGCGGCAACTCCCTGCTGAGCAGCCTGTTCCTGGCGGGCCTGCTGCTGCGCTGCTCCCTGGAGTCCTCCGGACTCGAGCCGGTCCGGCCCCGCCGGCGGGCCCCCCGGCCTGCCCCGATAGGCTGAGCCCTGCTGAAAATCTGGATCGGCCATGTTCAGCCCCGGGCTGCCGTTCGCCGACTGGGCCCGCAGCAGCGAACTGCTGCTCCAGGGTTCCCTGGCCCATCCCGGCCCCCTGACCCTGGCAGTGGTGTTCGGCGGCGGCCTGCTCACCAGCCTCGGCCCCTGCTCCCTGTCGCTGCTGCCCGTCACCCTGGCCTATCTGGCCGGCTTCGGCGCTGAGGATCAGGGGCGTCCCCCCTGGCAGCGCAGCGCCAGCTTCGCGGCCGGCATCGTGGCGGCCCTGGTGCTGCTCGGCCTGGCCAGTGGCCTGATGGGTCGCCTCTACGGCCGCATTCCCGGCCAGCTGCCGCTGCTGGTGGCCGTCGTGGC
>NZ_JAYGHZ010000262.1:0-21847 GCF_034931285.1 Synechococcus sp. BA-120 BA3 | reverse complement strand
CCGCGCAGGCGAGGCTCAGCCCGACCGCCGCCGCAAGGGCCACCGGAAGGGCCACCCCGGCGGCCCGCACCAGCAGCACCAGGCCCACACCGCCGGCGGCGACCGCCAAAGGATGGTCGAGGGGATTGGACCAGCCGGACGCCGCCGCCATCAGAACGCCATCTGCAGATCTTCCATGCGGCGCCGGATGCTGTCGGCGGTGCCAGTGGTGAAGTCGCCGCCGTTGCTCTCGGCGATGCGGCGCAGCACGTCGGCGTCGAAATCGCCTGCGTTGCCGTAGCCCATCGTGAACACCCCAATGCGCTCGTCGCTGGCGAAGCCGCTGCGCTTCAGCTCACCACCCAGCCCCTCAAGGGAAAGCCGCGAGCCGTTGTCCTGGCCGTCGGTGAGCACCACCACCGCCAGGATCTCGCCGGGGCGCCGGGTCGATCGCAGCCAGTCACGACCCTGGCGGATGGCGTCGTAGAGCACGGTGCCGCCCTCCGCCTCCAGGGAGGCGATGAACCGGCCCGCCGGCTCACCTCCAGAACCGCCTCCCTGGCCGCCACCGGTCACCACCACCGGGGGCCGCAGCCGGTTGTCGAAGTCGAACAGGCCGACGGTGTCCCGCGGGCCGATCTGGGCCAGGTAGGCCTGCAGGGAGCGCTGGGCCGCCGGCAGCTTCTCCCCCTTCATCGAACCGGAGCTGTCCACCACCAGGGCCACCCGGGAGGGCTTCTTGGCCTGGTTGCGCCAGAGGGTGATGATGGCTTCCACCACCTCCGGTTTCGGGGCCCGCAGCGAGTCGTAAACGGCCCGGGGGTCGGCGCCGTAGGCCGCCGTGACGCGGCTGGGGGGCACCGCCGGGTTGGCCGGCCGCAGCCCCTGGTCGGCCTCCAGGCGCTGCAGGTCCTCGCGCTGGAGGCGCTCGATCAGCAGCAGGGCCGCCTGCTTCTCCTGCGGCGACACCCAGGGGGCCTCCGGCAGGATTGCCCGCATCGTGCTGGCGTAGGTGGCCCTGGGGTACACCGCCTTGAGGGGCTCCTGGTCACCCTGGCGGGAGGCGTTCACCGCCACCACCGACGACTCGTAGACCGAACCCACCGAGGCCCAGAAGGGCCCGTTGCGCTGCATCGCGCGGGCCAGCTCGTCGGTGGAGCTGCCGTAGCGGGTGACATGGCGCTGGATCGCCGCCACCTTGGCGCCGTGGGCCTGCACATCGGCGAGGGTGAGCGCTTCGGGGCGCTTGCCGGCCACCTCGGCCACCATCGCCACCAGGGTCTGGAGGCCCGAGTTGGAGCGGGTCGGGGCGGTGTGGACGAAGCGGATCGGCTGGGACGGGCCGGCCGGATCCAGCTGGCGGTGGTCGCTGCTGCGGGCCAGGGCGCTGAAGGGATCGGGACGGTCGAGGCCCTTGGCCAGCGCCGGCGGGGTCATGAACACCATCGGGCTGGAGGCCAGGGCCGGCGCGTCGGCCGGCGCGGGGATCAGCTCCCGGGTGGGGGCCAGGCGCTGCAGGCGGTGCCGCAGCAGGTCGAGATAGATCTCGCCATCCACCGACACCAGCGTGGGAATGCGGGGGTCGTCAGCCGCCTGCCCCCCCTGGAGCACGCCCCGGGCGTGGCTTTCCATCTCACTGACCACATCGCCGCTGCCGGCGGCCCGGCAGCGCAGCAGCACCGGGGTACGGTCGGCGAGCCGGGGCGGCGCCTGGGCGATGGCCTTGGCCGCCTCCTGGCAGAAGCCCTTGAGGGCACTGCCCACCAGCATCTCCAGCTCCAGCGGCGGCGGGGCCAGGAGCTGGCAGCCTCCCAGCGGCAGGCCGAGGAGCGGCAGGGCAAGGAGCGCGGTGCGGAGGCCGGCCGACCGCTGGGCCCGTGCCATGGAGCGGCGCTGAACGACCGTCCCATTCTGCTGGCAAGGATCCTGGATCCGGGCGGCGGCGATCAGACTGCAGCGAACCCGGACCGCTCCCCTTGGCAGCGACCCTCACCCGCCGGCGCCTGCTCTCCCTCCTGATCGCCGGGGCCTCCCTGGCGCTGGCGACGGCTCCCCTTCCGGGACTGCGGCGCTCCCTGGTGGTGGCGGTGGGTTCGGAGCTGGCCGGCGCCATGGACGAACTCGAGCCCCTGTTCGAGCGCCGCCACAGAGACATCGACCTGGCCTGGAGGGTGCAGGGCTCCCAGGACATGGTCAACCGCGCCCGGGAGGAGGGCCCCGAGCGGCCACGGGTGCTGATCCCCGCCAACCGGGATCTGCTCGGCCAGCTGGCTGCCGAGCTGCGGGCGCAGGGCGGGGCACCGGCCTTCCGGCAGGGGCCCGTTCCCATCGCCCGCACCCTGCTGGTGGCCGTGGCCTGGCCGGAGCGGGTGCGGCGGCTGTTCCCGGATGGCCGCTTCTCCTGGCCACTGCTGCGGCGGGCAGCGGCGCAGGGCCAGTGGGGGGAGCTGGGCGGCCCGGTGAGCTGGGGCAGTTTCGACCTGCGCAGCAGCGATCCGATGCGCTCCAACTCCGGCCAGCTGGCCCTGGCGCTCTGGTGCGGCGACCGGCGGGCTGGCGGCCGTGGCGCTGGTGGCGGCACTGGCGACTGTGCGGCCGCCCTGCGCCGCGCCGTCTACAGGCCGGCACGCTCCACGGACATCCTGCTGCAGGAGTTCATCAGCGGCGGCCCCAACGAAGGCGACCTGGCGCTGGTGTACGAGGCGTCGGCCCTGGCACGTCAGGGGGAAGCCGGCCGCCAGCGACCCGGGGGCTACGTGCTGCTGTTCCCCGATCCCACCATCGAGACGGTGCTGGCGGCCGCCGTGCTGCGTGGGGAGGCGGCCGGCCGGGCGGAGGACGGGGAGCGCTTCGTGGCGTACCTGCTGTCCCCTGAGGGCCAGGGGGTGCTCACCCGCCTGGGCTTCCGCGGAACCGATGGCGATGGCGGCAGCCCGGCGGCGCGGGGCGTGAAGCGCCTGCCGCCGCCCTCGCCGGAGCAGCGGGAAGAGCTGCTGCGCCTCTGGCAACAGGCCGGCTGAGGGGGCGATGACGTCAGCCGTGGTGTCCCTGGGCACGGGCAGCCGTGCGCCAGGCCACGGACAACGGCACGCCCAACTGCCGCAAGAATGTGGAAGGTAAAAGCGAAACATCGGCGCTGTTGGCTGACCCTTTCCCGGGCGTATTCAGCGCCGGAATCGTGTCACCATGGCAGCCCAAAGCTCCCTGCCAACCCTTCCTCGACGCGTGTGCTCAGCTGCGACGCCCTGTTCATCTCCGATCTGCATCTGGGCTCCAATCAATGCGAGGCCGGCCATCTGGCGGCCTTCCTGGAGTGCATCCGCCCCCGAACCCTCTATCTGGTCGGCGACATCATCGATCTGCAGGCGATCCGCTTCAACGCCAATGTCGATGCCACCTTTCTCACCGATCGGATCGACGCCCTGCTGGCCGGTGGCAGCGGTGATCCTCCGGCCAGCGAGGCACTCCAGGAGGCGCGGCTGCTGCGGGCCTCCCATCGCCGGGTGCTTGAGCGGTTCGAGGCCCTGCACCGGGCAGGGGTGGCGATCGTCTACATCCCCGGCAACCACGATGCCTACCTGCGGCGTCACGCCGGCCTGGAGCGGCCCGGATTCACCATCCGGCGCCAGGCCGTGTACCGCACCCCGGCCGGCCAGCGGTTGCTGGTGCGCCACGGCGACGAGTACGACCGGCTGATCCGCTTCCACGCCGACGCCGCTGAAGGGCTGGCCCGCCTGCAGGAGCACTACAGCGCTGGCATCAACGGCCTGCTGACCCCCTTCAACCGGCCGGCCGGCGGAGCGCTGCCAGCGGGCTGGAACGCCGAGGCGATCCTGCAGGGCGCGGTGGATCTGCTGGCCAGCCACCGGGAATGGCCCATCCCGGTGAGCCGGGGCCTCAACTCCTCCGGGGGCTTCTCCCTGGCCTTCGTGCTCGAGAGTGCCCTCAAGAGCCGCACTGGCCACGACCGGCTGATCAAGCGCGGAATCGTCCGACACCTGCAGAGGGAACGGCAGGGCCCCGAGCCCCTCGACGGGCTGATCAACGGCCACACCCACATCCCCGAAGCCACCCCCCTGGCCCTGCCGGCCACCTGCGGCGACGACCGGGGCCCCTGTCACATCACCTACTACAACACCGGCAGCTGGGCCCGCAGCCAGCGCCGGCTCGGGCGCACGGCGCTGGTGGTGGCCCACAGCGGCAGGGTCGGCATGGTGCGCTTCGACCGGCGCCGGGGCATCGAGCCCTTCCAGCCGCCCCGCTTCCCGTTCAACACCTATGCGATGCGACCGTGTCCGGGCTGCGGGCTCGGAGTGGCACACCTGGAGGCGACGGGTTGATGCGCTCACCCCCAATCCGGCCGATGCGCAGGATCGTGCTGGACGCTTGAATGAAGCATCGAGGCCTCTGAATCCACCCGGCGGCAGCGAAGGAGAGATACCCGTGAGAGTCGCCATCCTGGCCAATCGCGCCAACAGCTTCTACCGGCCCCTGGCGGAAGGCCTGGAGCGCATGTTCAAGGACATCGATGTCGACACCATCCTTCTGTATGACGGTCTGACAGCGCTCCCCCGCAAGCCACTGGCAGGGGCGGGAGCAGGGGCGAACTGGAAGGGAAAGCTGTTTCGAGCAGCACAAGAATGCGTCTCATGGCTGAACTATCGGAAGCTGCTTGGCCAGCTCAGGACGGTGGACTTCGCCGTGATCGTGGGCCACATGCCCCGCGCCTATTTTGATCACCTTATGGATGACCACAGACTACGGCGTGATGTTCCTCACCTGCCCATCATCCTTTATGACCTGGTTTATCTGGGCAGTCGCGCCGACTGGGTGAAGTGGGTCCATGCTTGTATGGCAAGCAGGGGTGTTCCCAACGGCAACCACTGGGGACTTAATCGCTATGACCACCATCTCTGCATCACCGAAGTCTCCGAGTATCCCATATTGCCCGGTGCCGAGCGCTTTTCACGCATCGGAATCAACCTGATCGATGCCTCCCTTGCCATTGAACCCAGGGAGATCTGTGCCCTCATTGATTTTGAACGCCCCAATCACCTGCCCGAAAGGGCCATACAGATTCAGGCCTGCCTCGAGGCTGGCATCCCTTTCAAGGTGCTCCACGGCAGCTATTCCATGGCAGAGATCCGGAAGATCTACAGGAGCTGCAGCCTCTATTTCATTGCCCACTGTGAATCATTCGGACTGCCGATCTGTGAGGTCCAGGCCTGTGGTGGTGTGATTCTGACGCCCTATGCCAACTGGTGTCACGCCCACTTCTTTGAAACACCGGAGCCTGGCCACAGCGGCCAATTGCCGGAGAACTTCATCGTTTACAACAACGACAAGCAACAGCTGGTCAGCGAGCTGAACAGACTCAAGCGGGACTACAACGCAGACACGGCCCTTGCGAATTTCAAACGAGACCAGCCCCATGTCTATCGGGGGAACCCCGGCGAACTGGCCCGCGTCGTCGCCGACATCAGGGATGGAACGATTCATTCAACCTCCCACCAGCATCATCCGACGCTGCAACAGCTCTCCGAAGCCGTTGATGCGCGAACCTGATCCGGGCCCCAGCCACTGGGCACCGAGTGGGGGGTCAGGGTGAAGGCACAGCTGGCACTGGCCGAGGCCGTGGCATCACCGACTGGTGATACCTGCAACATGAGCCTGTTTCAAATTCAACCCGAAGGAAAGAAGTCTCTGTTTAGCCTAGGGAGCCTCAAGCGTTACCACGTCGAACAATGACGATGTCCTACCCGCCTGCAATCTGGGACTTCATGGGCTGCCGGAGCGAGACAACTTCAGAGACCCACGAGGTGCTCAACCGGATCAGACGCGGCGATTCGATGCCATCGATTCTGCTCGATCATCCCCAGCTGACCCAGGCTCAGATCGGTCTGGCCCGGCATCTGCAGGACCAGGAACGGGAATTGCATCGGCTCTACAGCCAGCTGCAGGATGTGGAGCGACTGAAAATGCAGGTGGAGCGTGATCTTGCCACGTCACTGCTGCGGGCGCTTCAGCCGTCCACGGCGTCCCGATGAACGAACCAGCCACCGGCACAGAAGTTGCCGTGGAGGGTTCTAAACTGATTGTCCAAGAGAGAATGCTGTCATGCCCCTCAGTCAGGTTCCTGCGGGTGCCAGGGTTTTGATCGGCTCCCTGCCAAGCCATCCCGGCCTGCAGCGTCGGCTGCTGTCCATGGGGGTGCGACCCGGTGCGGAAGTGGAAGTGCTGCGGCGCGGCAAGCCCGGGGGCATCCTGCATCTGGCCAGTGGGCTTCTGGAGTTCATGCTCCGCCACGAACATGCCGCCGAAATGGATGTGCACACGATCGCTTCGGATTGATCGGCGCAGGGTGATCAGCGCAGGGACAGGATCAACCCTCCCCCCTGATAGACGATGAAGGCCAGCAGCCAGGCCAGCACCAGGGACCAGCCCAGGGACAACAGGGCGAAGCTGCGGCTCCTGGCTTCCTGGATCTGGGCCGCCACCGTGCCCAGGCAGGGGGTGTAGAGCAGCACGAATGTCATGAAACTCAGCGACTGCAACGGTGTGATGGCCCCCTGAATCGCGCCGCCCAGGTCGGTTTCGGTGGTTCTGTAGATCACCGCCATGGCTCCCAGCAGGATCTCCTTGGCGATGAAGCCGAAGAACAGGGACACGGTGAGCTCCGGGTTCATGCCGATCGGCCCCAGCAACGGCTGGAACAGCGCTCCGATACCTCCGGCCAGGGTGCGGCCCGATCCCTCCGCCGCACCCGGGGGAAGGTTGGTGAGCAGCCAGATGGCGGCGGCACCCACGATGATGAAGACGCGGGTGGTGACCAGAAAGTTCAGCATCGAGGTCCAGCCACGGCGCAGGATGGTGGCCAGGCTGGGGGCCCGGTAGGGGGGCAGCTCCAGCACGAAGGCCTCCTCACTCGGGTAGGCCCGCTGGAACACCAGGCCCGTGATCACGGCGGCCAGGAAACTCATTCCGTAGAAGCCGAACAGCACCAGTCCCGGCGCCCACCAGGGCCTGGGAAAGAACACGCCGGCCATGAACAGAAACACCGTCAACCTGGCTTGGCAGAGTGCAAAGGGAATGCACAGCATCGCCAGCAGGCGCATGCCCCGATCCCGGATCACCCGGGTTCCCATGATCGAGGGCACGTTGCAGCCGAAGCCCATGACCTGCAGCACGAAGGCACGGCCATCCAGTCCCAGCCAGCGCATGAAGCCATCCATCAGAAAGGCGGCACGCGGCAGATAGCCCGAGTCCTCGATGATGGCCATCAGGACGTAGAACACGAAGATCAGGGGCAGGAAGGTGGCCACCGTGCTCACCCCCAGCCAGAGGCCGTCCAGCAGGAAGCGCCGCAACCAGTCCGGCGAGCCCAGCCCCTGCAGCGCCGGCTCCAGCCCGCTGGCCTGGATCCAGTCGAGCCCCGTCCCCAGCAGGTCCTGCAGCGGAGCGGTGATCGCATACAGCACCTGGAACAGCGCCAGCACGATCCCCAGGAACAGCACCACGCCGACCAGGGGATGGAGCAGAACCCGATCCACCAGACGGGTGCGGCGATTCAGCATCCGCTCCGGCAGCGTCACGTGGCGGGCCACCAGCTCCTGCAGGCGATCGTCCAGGGGCTGGGGATCGCACAGGGGATCCCCCGGGCTGGCCACCGGTCCCTGGCTGGCCGGCCTGGCACTCCCGTTCTCGCCCCAGCGATGCAGCTGCTCGAGGAGCGCGGCGATGCCCTGGTTGTGCCGGGCGCTCACCGGAATCACGGGGATGCCGAGATCCTCAGCCAACCCCGGGTGATCGATCCGAAGGCCGAAGCGACGGGCCTCATCGCTCATGTTCAGCGCCGCCACGACCGGCAGGCCCAGCTGCCGGATCTGCAGCAGCAGCCGCAGCTGGCTGGCGATCTGGCTGGCATTGAGCACCACCAGCACCAGATCGGGCGGCGTGTGGCGCAGGAAGCGCTGCACCACGGCCTCGTCCTCACTGCTGCCGCTCAGGTCGTGGATCCCGGGGAGATCCACCAGCTCGTAGGTGGTGCCATGGTGGTCGGTCGGCATCGGCCCCCGCAGCAGCTCCACCGTGAGGCCGGGCCAGTTGGCAATCTGCGCGTGGCCGCCCGTGAGCCGGTTGTAGAGGGTCGACTTGCCGGTGTTGGGCATGCCCAGAAGGGCGACCTGCCATCCGGAACCCCGTCCTCCGCCTCTCCCGCAGCCATGGCAGGACCCGACAAGGGCAGCGGTGGCACGCTCAGGAGCTGGCATGGGTGCGAAACGCAGGCAGGTTCAGCCGGATCGGGATAACGCAATAGTGAGATGGAGCCATCATGGCTCAGGCGCCAGTGGCGCCGCTGAGACCGCCCTTGACATGGGCCAGGGCCGTTCCCTCGAGGAACTGCTGATCCAGCAGCAGCAGGGCGGCACTGTTGTCGCCCGCCAGGCGCAGACGCTTGCGCACGAAGCGGGCCTCCGCCTCCTCCTGGAGCTGCTCGGCCACGAACCAATCGAGCATGGCCGTGGCGCTGCGTTCGCCCACATCCTCCGCCATGGCATAGAGACGGTTGATGGAGGCGGTGACCCCCTTCTCCATGTCGTAGACCTGATCAAACAGCCCCTGCACCGACGGCCAGCTGCGTTCCGGAGCCTCGATCGTGGGCAGCTCCACCTGCTCATCGCTGTCGACCAGGTAGGCAATCATGCGGGCCGCATGATTGCGCTCCTCCTGGCTCTTTTCGAGCATGTAGGTGGAGAATCCGGCCAGATCCTTCTCCCGCAGCCAGATCGACATGGCCAGGTAGGTGTGGCCGGCCTGAAACTCTGCAGCGAGGTGTTGATTGATGGCGAATGTGAGCTCTTTCACAGGCATGGCAGGGATATCCTCCTTATCCCTAGCCAGGGCGAGGCGACAGCGCCGCATCATTCACACAATCTGATGTGACATTGGTCACCGTCGCCATCCAGGGTCAGCAAAGGCACCATCTGTTGTGTGCTTCGCCAACATCGAACGGCGAGGGATCGACAGATTGATGGCTCCAATAGTCCGGCCCGTCATGACCCGTGTTCCCCCTTCCGAGGATGAAGCCCAGCTGCGACGCGTCCTCGCTCTCACCCACCAACGGGACTGGTGCATGGAGCGCCTGTCCCAGCTGTCCCTGGATGGCCGCATGGAGGAGGCCAGGGCCATCACGGCCGAGCACCTGGAGCTGCTGGAAACCCTGGATGCCCGCCGCAGCCTCTGGGTGCGCATTGAAAGAACCGACGCCTGAGCGAGGCTGGGGCCGCTCAGGTCAGCAAGGCCACCATCTCCCGTTTCAGCTGTTCGGCCCAGGCATGCAGCCGCTCGTCGGTGAGGTCGGGTTCGGAGTCCTCATCGATCGGCAGGCCGCAGAAGCGTCCATTGATGACACTTTTTGACGCATTGAACGTGTAGCCATCGACCGGTACCGATCCCACCATCCGGGCGCCGGTCTTCTGGAAGGCGCTGTGGAGCTCCTCCATGGCATCGCAGAAATAATCGCTGTAGCTGGAGGAATCGCCCAGACCGAGAATCGCCACGGGCCTGCCCGCGAGATTCAGTTCTGGAATCGTCTCCACATAGGAATCCCAGGCTGTTCCAGAGCGGCAGGAGTCCGCACCCGTGTTCCACGTGGGTACACAGCAGACCATGGCATCGGCACGGCAGAAGTCCTGCGCAGAACTGAGACTGTCGACATCGGACAGTTGAGTGGGACAACCCAGAAGACTCGCCAGACGCTGGGCGATGTCCTCTGTCTTTCCCGTGGATGTAGCGAAGAAGATGGTGATCATGGAAGCCGTCATCAGGCTCCTTCGTTCTATCGATTCCATCCGCAGCCAAGCCAGGCAAGGGCACGATTGCAGGTGACGCGTGTTACCCCTGTGTTCCCACTCAGCGGGCGGAGACGTCGGCCTCCAGCAACCGCCGCCCCAGCAGGGCGCCGAACTCCTGGTGCAGGCCGAGCCGGCCGGGGAGGCGCATCACCCCATCGGCGGTCTGGGCCAGTCGCTCCATCTCCCGGGTGGAGCGGGGTGGGGCCGCCGTCGGCAGCACCACCTGCAACGGACACTGCAGAGAACGGGCCTGCTCAAGCCACCAGCCGCTCTCGCGAGCCGCATCGAGCCCGCCGCTGACGAAGGCGGCACTGGCGAAGCGGGAGCCGGGTCGCCGGGCCAGCCGCTGCTGCTGCCGCAGGCGATCCGGCGTCAGCAGACCTGGATCCAGCCAGACGTGTCGCCGCAGCATCAGCCGGAGCATGGACCGGCTGGTATTGAGCCTGTAGAGGATCGGGCCGATCAGCGGCAGGGCCACCAGCCGCCGCAGCCAGCCGAAACGCCCCGGCGACCAGCCGGTCATCGTGGGCAGGGGCCCCCGCCAGGTGGGCGCCACCGCCACGAACCGGCTCCAGCGCTCGGACCAGGCGCTCGCCAGGGCCAGGGCCAGGGGGGCGCTGTGGCCGGCGGCCACCACGGTGAGGGGGCCATGCGGGCGGGCGTCCAGGTCGGTGAGGACCGCATCAAGACAGGAGCGCAGCAGGGCGGCGTCGTAGGCGAGCGCCGGACGGTCACTGTCACCGAAGCCCGGCCAGTCGAAGCTCACCAGCTGGACCCGGTCGTGCACGGCCGTGACCAGCGGCTGCCACTCGCTGCGGCTCGACACGGTGCTCAGGGCCGGCAGCAGCAGCCAGACGGGAGCCCCCTGGGGCCCGCGGCGCTCGGTCACGATCTGCAGCCGTCGGCCGCCCAGCTGGACCTCCAGCGTTTCCACCACGCCGCCGAACACCGCCGTCACGCGAACCCCCTGCGGCGCGTGCGGGCCGGGCCGGGTGCCGTGCGGAAGTCGAGGTGGTCGGTGCCCGGGTCGTAGAGGGTGTACTGCAGCCCGCGGCCCACGCCGATCACCTGGCGACTGGGCACAGTCTGGCGCCGCTCCCGCTCCCCCTCCAGATCCCGCACCCGTGCGGTGATGCCCCCACCGCAGAGCGCAACGCTGAACTGTTCGCCGCTGCGGGCCGTGAACAGCCGGTTCACGTCCATGCGGGTGAGGCGATCGAGCAGGCACAGGGGATCCGTGGTGCTGCCGAGGCTGTCCCCCACGTCGGCGGAGCTGCCGTGCAGCAGGGCGCAGTCGAGTTCAACGAAGCCGAACCGCAGGGCCGCCAGCCAGTCCATGTGGGCGGGATCCACCGCCCGGAGCAGGGCCTGCACCGCCTCCTCCCCGGACAGCCGCCGCAGGGCCTCGGCCCGACGCTCGCCGCGGAACCCCCGTTCCGCCAGCAGCTGCTCCTCCCACCAGCCATAGACGCAGTGCGGCCTGAGCTCCCCCCGGCGCGGATGCTGCAGGCGCTCCAGCAGGGCTCCACAATCCCGCTCCGGGCCGATCAGATCCCCCAGCAGGAAAAGGGTCTCCACCCGCCGGCGCCGCAGGTCGGCCAGCACCGCCTCATAAACGTCGAGGTCGCCGCCCAGGCCGCTCAAGAGTGCCCACCGTGCCATCAGCGCTCACACACGTGGCTGGCGTCGTCGGCCCGCTCGGCGTACTCGAACCCGTGGCGGAGGCGCCAGGCGAACGGAGGCGGCAGGCCCGCCGCCAGGATCGCCCGGCAA
Source organism: Synechococcus sp. BA-120 BA3 (assembly GCF_034931285.1). Taxonomy (NCBI): domain Bacteria; kingdom Bacillati; phylum Cyanobacteriota; class Cyanophyceae; order Synechococcales; family Synechococcaceae; genus Synechococcus; species Synechococcus sp. BA-120 BA3. The sequence goes on along the minus strand of NZ_JAYGHZ010000262.1, from coordinate 10,241 downwards.
GTGCTTTCGACGTCGTAGGGAACCTGGCGGATCTCCACGGTGTCGCGGTCCTCGTCGTGGATCACGTAGGTGGCCTCGGTGCCCCCGTGCCGCGGCTCGCCCACCGACCCGGCGTTGACGATGCGGCGAACGGGAAGATCCACCCTGCGCTCGGCCTCCGACGCGAGCTCGCGAGCGGGCTGGCGCAGCCGCAGCTCGATCGTGCCCTCACGGAACTCGCGCACGTAGGGACGATGGGTGTGACCGCAGAAGAGCGTGTCGGCTCCGGCCGACACGACCCGCTCCAGGGCGGCGAAGGCCTCCATGTCCGGCAGCAGGTACTCGTGCTGGCTGTTGGGGCTGCCATGCACGAACACCAGCTGGTCGCGGCGCAGGGACATCGGCAGGCTGGCGAGGAACGCCTTGTTGTCCGGGCTCAGCTGGGCGGCGGTCCAGTGGTGGGCCAGCTGCCCCCGCCGCTCTGCCAGCTGGGAGGGGTAGCTGCACTCGCAGGCATTGAGCCCCTCGATGATGTCCTCGTCCCAGCAGCCCTGGCAGGTGGGGATGCCGCGGGCGCGCACCAGCTCGACCACCTCATTGGGCTGGGGCCCGTAGCCCACCAGATCTCCCAGGCAGGTGATCGTGGCGATGCCGAGCCGGTCGATGTCCTCCAGCACGGCCTCGACGGCGGCCAGGTTGGCGTGCAGGCAGGAGAGAACGGCGTGGGCCATGGGGGAACAGGGAGGGCAGGATCGGATGGCAGGCGGCGGTCCGTCAGCCGGTGGCGGGGAGCGGCTCGCCCTGGGGGCGCCGGGGGGCCTGCTGCAGCTCCAGCACCGCATCACTGAGCAGGCAGTCGACGATCGTGCTCTGGAGGCCGGCCGTGTCCAGGTCCTTGCCCTGCACCACCAGCCTGGAGAGGCGCATGGGCCGGCCGTAAGAGGACGCAACGCTCTGCAGCGGCAGGAACTGGGTGCCGCTGCAGCTCACCATCCAGTTGAAGAGGAAGCCCCGGCCATCGGGCGGGTTCACCAGGGCCTTGGCCCGGTAGACGTCGCCGTAGGCCCCGTTGACCAGCTCGAACCAGAAGCTGTTGAGGCTGGCCGGGTCCCAGACCTCCTGTGCCAGATCCAGGCTCCAGGAGGCCAGGGCCCCGAACTCCAGGGTGTCCTGGCGCGGCAGCTCGCTGTCGCGGCCGAAATGGAGGTGGCGATCCGGCCGCAGGCCGAAGGCGAGCCTCTGGGGGATCTCAGGCTGGAACAGGGGCAGTTCGATGAAGGCCAGCAGGCCCTCCCCATCGGCTGCAGGGTCCTGGGATCCTCCAGCCAGCTCATGCAGACCAGGGATCTGGTCGTGGAGAAAGGCCTGATCGAGGCCCCCATCCAGGGCCAGGGGGTGCCCCTCGGGATCGACGCCGTCCAGGCGCCGATAGGCGCGGGGTCCCCGGTGCTCCTGCAGGCGGCTCAGGATCCAGCTGGTCTTGCCGCAGCCCGGCGGTCCGGAGACCAGCACCACCCCGCTCATGGCGCCACCACGCAGGCTTCCAGCTGGGCCCGCAGGCTGGAGGTGTCCAGGTCCCTGCCGATCGCCACCACCCGCGTGTGGCGCGGGCCGCCGTCGGGCCATTCGGAATCATCGATGGTGAAGCGCTTGCCGCAGAGGTGGAACAGGTGGCGGCGCTCGCTCTCCCGGAACCAGAGCACCCCCTTAGCCCGAAAGACGGAGGCGGGGAGCTGGTTGTCGAGGAAGTGCTGGAACCGGCGCAGATCGAACGGGGCCTCCACCGCCAGGGACACCGATCGAAAGCCTTCCAGCTCGGGGGTATGGACGTGGTGGTGGTCGTGCTGATGGTCGTGGTGGGCCTGCTCGCGGGCGTCCTCCTCGGCCTGCAGGCTCACCAGACGATCGGTTTCGAACAGGCCGACGCTGAGCAGCATGGCCAGCGGCACCCCGGCGTGGTCAGCGCGCAGCAGACGGGCGTCAGCCTTGATCGCCCGCAGGCTGGCCTCCACAGCCGCCAGCCGCTCCTCGGCCACCAGATCGCACTTGTTGAGCACCAGGATGTCGCCGTAGACCACCTGGGCCCGGGCGATCGGACTGGTGCGGGCGGTGACCTCGAAGTGTTCCGCGTCGATCAGGGTGATGATCGAATCAAGCCGCAGCCGGTCGCGGAAGTCCCCGGCCACGAAGGTCATGGCCACGGGAAGGGGATCGGCCAGGCCGGTGGTCTCCACGACGATGTAGTCGATCGGATCGGGACGCGCCAGCACCCGGAGCACCGCCTCCTTGAGCTCGCCGTTGATCGAGCAGCAGATGCAGCCGTTGCTGAGCTCCACCATGGCGTCACTGGTGGCCACCACCAGCTCGTTGTCGATGCCGATCTCACCGAACTCGTTCACCAGCACGGCGGTGCGCGCCCCCTGCTGGCTGGAGAGGATGCGGTTGAGCCGGGTGGTCTTGCCGGCGCCGAGGAAGCCGGTGAGCACGGTGACGGGGATCTGGACCATGGGGGTCGGGACGGACAGCCGCTCAGCCGCAGGCAGGACTGATAACGGTGCTCCTTCTGGACCTTCGTCGTCCCGCTGCCGCTCCAGCCGAGCCGTCCCGACCCGAACGGCCCGGGTCCGGGGCGCCGGGAGCCGAGCCGCCCATTGGGTGATTCATTCCTTGAACGCCCGTTAACCTCTTCATAACACCAACGGGCAAAGCGGGTTGCTATTCATAACTTGCCCCCAAATTGGCCATTCTGATGACCTTCGCGAAGAAGGCCCTGATCCTCTCCGCTGCCGGCGCTGTCACGGCTGGCCTGGCGGTTCCGGTGATCGCCCAGAGCAATTCGATCAACGGAGCCGGGGCCAGCTTTCCGGCTCCTGCCTATCAGCGCTGGGCGGTGGAATTCGCCAGGGAAACCAAGCGGCAGGTGAACTACCAGTCGGTCGGTTCCGGCGCCGGTGTGCGTCAGTTCCACGCCGGCAGCGTCGATTTCGGCGCCAGCGATGAAGAGCTGAGTGTCTCCAAGGGTGAATTCACCAAAGGCGTCACCGCCAAGCGCGGTGCCCTGCAGATCCCGATGATGGGCGGCACCGTCACCCCGGCCTACAACAATCCCGGCTGCAAGAACCTCAAGCTCACCCAGCGTCAGCTTGCTGACATCTTCCTCGGCAAGATCAAGACCTGGGAGCAACTGAAGTGCGGCAAGGGCCCGATCACGGTGGCCCACCGTTCCGACGGTTCCGGCACCACCGCCGTGTTCACCAACTCCCTCTCCTGCTTCTCGCCCGAGTGGAAGTCGAAGGTGGGATCCTCCAAGGCCGTCAAGTGGCCCGTGGGCGTCGGCGGCAAGGGCAATGAGGGTGTGGCTGGCCTGATCCAGAACACCCCCGGTTCGATCGGTTATCTCAACCAGGCCTTTGTGAAGGGCCGGATCACCCCTGCAGCCCTCCAGAACAAGGCTGGCCGCTTCGTGCTGGCCAATGACGTCACCGGAGCGGCGGCTCTGAACGGCATCAAGTTGGATGCCCGCATGGGCGGTGAGGACTGCAACCCGGCCGGCGCCAACGCCTTCCCGATCGCCTCCTTCACCTGGATCCTGGCCTACCAGCGCGGCAATGGTGCCAAGACCGACACCATCAAGCAGTTCCTGAACTGGGGCCTCTCGCCCAAGGGCCAGAACATTGCCAAGTCCCTGGATTACGTGCCCCTCACCGGTGCCGTCCTGGCCCGGGCCCGCGCCGCGGTGGCCAAGATCGGCCGTTGATCCCGGTTTCCATGCACCCGCGCCCCGCTTGGGGTGAACACGGGTGATCGGGGGGGCTTCGGCCCCCCATTTCTTTTGGGACCAGCAACCTCTGCTACCCAGAGCTGCGACGATCAAACGAAGGTGGTAGGAGCCATCCGGGCCATCCGCCCCAAGGCGCCGCAGGGAACCCGACCGAGCCTGAGCTTTTCGGGCCGGGCGAGCCGTCGGCACTGGGACCTCATGCTCGCCGATGGCGAACCGGCCGGCGACGGTGAGGAGCGGTGATTACTCGCTGACGCCCTCGATCCGGTCTTCGATCTCCTGGTAGATCTCCTGGAGCTGGGCGATGTTCTCGTCGGAGGTTTCCCAGTAACCGCGGCCGTTCACCTCCAGCAGGGTGCCGACGATGCGGCGGAAGCTGTGGGGGTTGAGGTCCATCAGCCGCTTGCGCATCTCGGGGTCGTTGATGAAGGTCTCGTTGGCCTCCTCATAGACAAAGTTGTCGACCGCACCACTGGTGGCGCTCCAGCCGAGGGTGAAGTTGAGACGCTTGGCCACCTCCCGCACCCCCTCGTAACCGGAATCGAGCATGCCCTCGTACCACTTGGGGTTGAGAAGCTTGGTGCGCGAATCGAGGCGGATGGTCTCGCTCAGGGAACGCACCTGGGCATTGGCCGTGGTGGTGTCGGCGATGTAGCTGGTGGGAGCCTTGCCGTCGTCGCGCAGGCCGGCGATCAATTTGGTGGGGTCGGAGTCGAAGTAGTGGCTCACATCGGTGAGCGAAATCTCCGCCGAATCCAGGTTCTGGAACGTGACATCGGCGGTCTTCATCGCCGATTCGAACACTTCCCGATTCTGGTTCATCTCGCCGGGGTTGTCGGCGTTGAAGGCGAACGTCTTGCGGGAGAGGTACATCTCCTGCAGCTCGCCTTCCTCCTCCCAGGTGCTGTTCTCCACCGCCAGGTTGACGTTGGAGGAGTAGCTGCCGCTGGCATTGGAGAACACCCGGGTGGCGGCGTCACGCAGGGAGATGCCCTGGGCGGCGGCCTGCTCCTGGCTGTGCTTGCGCACGAAGTTCAGCTCCAGGGGCTCGTCGGCCTCGGCCGCCATCTTCACGCCCTGGTCGATCAGGGCCATCTGGTTGATGAACAGGTCGCGGAACACGCCCGAGCAGTTCACCACCACGTCGATGCGGGGCCGGCCCAGCTCCTCGAGCGAGATCAGTTCCAGCTTGTTCACCCGGCCGAGGGAATCGGCCATGGGACGCACGCCGATGAACCAGAGGATCTGGGCGAGGGATTCGCCGTAGGTCTTGATGTTGTCGGTGCCCCAGAGCACGCAGGCGATCGTTTCCGGCCAGGTGCCCTGCTCGGCCTTCTGGCGCTCGATCAGCCGGTCGACCACCACCTTGGCGGCGGCGATGGCCGCCCGGGTGGGGATGGCCTGGGGATCGAGGGCGTGGATGTTCTTGCCGCTGGGCAGCACGCCGGGATTGCGGATCGGATCACCGCCGGGACCCGGCAGCACATACTCGCCGTCGAGGGCCCGCAGCAGGCTCTCCATCTCCATGTCGGCGCAGATCTGCTCCAGGCAGAAGCGCAGGTAGGCGAACTGGCGATCCAGCTCGGCGACATCCACATCCGGGAACCCGGCCTGGCGGCAGGCGCTCAGCCAGGGGGAGGGCAAGCGGTAGCCGAATCGCTCCAGCAGCTCGAAGAACCAGCCGAAGTTGCGCCGCAAGGTGACGCGGCCATCGGCGCCGGTGACCTCCCGGACCATGGCGCCCACCGCCGAACGGCAGGCCTCGGTGATCACCCGGTTGAGTTCCACATCCGCCAGCACGCCTTCATCGTTACCGCGGTACACCTCGGCGATGGTGCGGCCGCGGCTTTCCGCCAGCAGGCCGGGCAGGGAACGCAGACCCTCCTCCTCCCGCTCCAGGGCGGCGATGCTCACCAGGGTGGCGACCGCCTCCTCGGCGGTGGGCGGCTTACCGATGGTGTGCAGGCCGCAGGGGAGCAGCCGGCTCTCGATCTCCATCAACTGGCGGTACACGGCTCCCACCACGCCATCCCGGCCGTCGAGGTCGAGGGCTGCCGCATCGGCATCCCCCTCGGGCAGCTCAACGTCTTTGTCGAGGTTGCACTGGCGGGCGGTTTCGATGATCGCGTTGACGATCTGCACCCCTCGGGAGCTCTCGCGCAGCTGCTGGTAGGAGCCCACCAGTTCGCCCAGCTCCTTGAGGCCCTTGTAGAGGCCGGCGTTCTCCGCCGGCGGGGTGAGGTAGCTGATGGTGGAGGCGTAGCCCCGCCGCTTGGCGATGGTGGCTTCGCTCGGGTTGTTGGCGGCGTAGTAGTAGAGGTTGGGCAGGGCCCCGATCAGCGAATCGGGGTAGCAGGTCTCGCTCATGCCCATCTGCTTGCCGGGCATGAACTCCAGGGAGCCGTGGGTGCCGAAGTGCAGCACCGCATCGGCGCCCCAGACCTTCTCCAGGTAGGTGTAGTAGGCGGCGAAGCCGTGGTGGGGGCTGGCGCTGCGCGAGTAGAGCAGGCGCATCGGATCGCCCTCGTAGCCAAAGGTGGGCTGCACCCCCACGAACACGTTGCCGAAGTGGCGGCCATAGATGAGCAGGTTGGTGCCGTCGGAGTTGAGGGAGCCGGGGGGCTTGCCCCAGTTTTCTTCCAGGCGTTCGGAGTAGGGGGTGAGCCGTTCGTACTCCTCGACGCTCATGCGGTGGGCGATCGCCAGTTCGGGGGCCCCCTGCAGGGCCTCCGGATCGCTGAGCACCGCCTCCATCAGTTCCTTGGGCGTGCGGGGCATGGCCTCCACCGTGTAGCCCTTGGCCTTCATCTCCTCCAGCACGCGGAAGATCGAGCCGAAGACGTCCAGGTAGGCGGCGGTGCCCACGTTGCCCTTGTCGGGGGGGAAGCTGAATACGGTGATCGCCAGCTTCTTCTCGGCGCGGGGCTTGATCCGCAGCGAGGCCCAGCGGATGGCCCGCTCGGCGATCGCATCCACCCGGTCCTGGAGGGTGTGGGCCTTGCCGGTGGCGTCGTCGCGCCCCGAGAGCACGATCGGTTCGATGGCGCCGTCGAGCTCGGGAATGGCGATCTGCAGGGCCACCTGCACCGGGTGCAGCCCCAGATCGCTCTCCTCCCACTCCTGGGTGGTCTGGAAGACCAGGGGCAGGGCCACCATGTAGGGCCGGTTGAGCCGCTTGAGGGTCTCGACGGCCTTGGGATGGTCCTGGCGGGCCGGGCCGCCCACCAGGGCGAAGCCGGTGAGGCTCACCACCCCGTCCACCAGGGGCTGGTCCGGGTTGAGGGGGTCGTAGAAGAAGGAGGAGACGGGCCGGGAGAAGTCGAGGCCGCCGCAGAACACGGGGATCACCGTCGCGCCGCGGTATTCGAGTTCCTGGATCACGGCCACGTAGTGGGCCTCATCGCCAGTGACGATGTGGCTGCGCTGCAGCACCAGGCCGATCACCGGACCCCGGCGGGCCTTCTCGCTCAGATCACTGCGGCTGGCGCTCCAGTTGAGGTACTCCTTGAGGTCCTCGAACATGCCCGGCGCCATCGGGTGCCAGATGCCCAGGTCCGGGAAGACCACCGGGTCGGCCACCGTCAGCTGGGGCCGGCCCAGCTCCGCCTTCCCGAAGACGTAGCGGTCGGCCAGCATCAGCAGGAAGTTGCGCAGGTTGTCCGGCGTTCCCCCCAGCCAGTACTGGAAGCTGAGCATGAAGGAACGGGCATCCTGCGCCTTCTCCACCGGCAGGTACTTGAGCACCGTCGGCAGGGTGTTCAGCAGCTTGAGCATGGCGTCCTGGAAGCCGGCCCCGTTGGCTTCCTTGCGCTTGCGCATGAACTGGGCGATGGCGCTCTTGCTCTGGCCCAGCTGGGCCATCGAGAAGGTGCCCAGCTTGTTGAGGCGCATCACCTCCGGCATCGACGGGAACACCACCACCGCCTTGAGCCGGTCGCGGTGGGGGGCCACCGCCTCCACCACCTTCTGGGCCAGGTCCTCGATGAAGATCAGCGAGGCGATGAAGACGTCGGCGGCCGCCACGTCGGCGCAGAAGTCGGCGTAGTTGGCCGGATCGCGCAGCTCCTCGATCAGGTAGCCGCTCAGCTCCACCGCCAGGGGACCGTTCTGGTCGTTGAGGCCGGTGGCGGCGGTGGTGAGGGCGTTCTGGTACTGGGGTTCGAGCACCACGTAGACGGCCTTCATCACCACCCGGTCGTTGGCGCCATCGGTGGGGGCAGGGCTGACCCGGCGGCTGGCGGAACGGACCTGCGTGAACATGCGGCGGATGCGTTGAGCAATGTGAAGCAGCCTACGGAGGTCCCGTCGGGGACGCGATCGGTTGCAGCGCAGCGTTACAGGCTGGGGCCCTGCCGGTGGGCCGGGCCACATAGGCTCGCCTGGAATGCCCACCGCCCATGACCGCGACCTCCCCGTCCCCAGCAGAGCCGGCACCGATCCCGGTGGTGGTGGCCGGGGCCCTGGGCCGGATGGGCGCCGAGGTGATCAAGGCCGTGGTGGCGGCCCCCGACTGCACCCTGGTGGGGGCGATCGACACCACCCCGGGCCGCGAAGGCGAGGACGTCGGACTGGCCCTCGGGCTGGGGGACCTGGAGGTGGCGATCAGCGCCGACTTCGAGGGCAGCCTCTGCCAGGCGAGCCAGGCGGTGCGGCAGTCCGGCCCCGGCGGCGGCGCGGTGCTGGTGGACTTCACCCACCCCAGCGTCGTCTATGAGCACTGCCGCGGCGCCTTCGCCTACGGCGTCCACCCGGTGATCGGCACCACCGGCCTGCGCCCCGACCAGCTGGCCGATCTGGCCGCGTTCGCCGAGAAGGCCTCGATGGGCGGGGCGGTGATTCCCAACTTCTGCGTGGGCATGGTGCTGCTGCAGCAGGCGGCGGCGGCGGCGGCCCGCTTCTACGACTACGCCGAGCTCACCGAGCTGCACCACAACCGCAAGGCCGATGCCCCCAGCGGCACCTGCCTCAAGACCGCGGAGCTGATGGAGGAGCTCGGCAAGAGCTTCAACCCCCTGCAGGTGGAGGAGCACGAGAGCCTGGCCGGCTGCCGCGGTGGCCTGCGGGAGAGCGGCCTGCGGCTCCACTCGGTGCGGCTGCCGGGGCTGGTGGCCCACCAGGAGGTGATGTTCGGCTCGCCCGGCGAGACCTACACCCTGCGCCACGACACGATCGACCGCAGCGCCTACATGCCCGGCGTGCTGCTCACGGTGCGCAAGGTGCGCCGCCTGGGCGGCCTGATCTACGGCCTCGAGAGGCTGCTGTGAGCCGCCACCCCGTCAACCGATGCTGATTCCCCTCAAACCCGGCGAACTGTTCCGCCTGATCCCGGCGGTGGCCACCGGCCCCCAGTTCACGGCCTGCAGCGGCGATCCGCGCAAGCTGCTGCAGCGGGTGCTGATCTCGGTGATCGGCGGGGTGATCGCCCTGCTGATCAGCCAGGTGCTCCTGTTCCGCAGCCAGGCCGGCCCGGTGTTCCTGGTGGTGGGCTTCGTCTTCCTTCTCTATGTGCTGTGGGGGCCGATCCTGGAGGCGGGACGGCGCAACGCGCTGCTGCGGCGCTACCCGGCGGCCGCCATCTTCGAGGGGGTGGTGGCCGACCAGTTCCGGCGGGAGGTGGTGGAGAACCGCCGGGAGCAGGCCAATCGGCAGGGGCGCCTGGAGCTGGTGGAGAACCGGCGCACCTGGCTGTGCCTGGAGCTGGAGGATGAGGACGGCTACCTGGGTCAGATCCGTTTCCCGCTGGAGAAGAAGCACGAGCAGATCCGGCGCGGCATGGTGATCCGCTGCCTGGTGCTGAGTGAGCGCAAGGACTTCTCCCGCATCGGGGCCCTCTCGGATGGCTGGCTGCCCCAGCTGAAGCAGTGGGTGGGCGAGTACCCGTATCTGCTGCGGCCGGCCTTCGAGGAGCTCTGCCTGCGGCGGCTGGGGTGAGGGATGCTGGACGCATTCGAAACAATGCGTTACAATTCTCGCAACACTTCTCAAGGAGTTCTCCCATGACCGCCGCCACCCCCACCGCCCCCGCCTCGGCCCCCACCGCCCTCGATCGCTCCGCCATCCGCGGCGCCACCGTCACCACCGAGGACGGCGGCCGCCTCAACGCCTTCGCCACCGAGCCCCGCATGGAAGTGGTGAGCGCCGAGAGCGGCTGGGGCTTCCACGAGCGCGCCGAGAAGCTCAACGGCCGCATGGCCATGCTGGGCTTCATCGCCCTGCTGGCCACCGAGTTCGCCCTGGGCGGCGAGGCCTTCACCCGCGGCCTGCTCGGCATCGGCTGATCCCGGCCCCCCTTCGGGGGTCAGCCCTTCTCCGGTCAGCCGTTCACGGCGACCCCCACCGCCGCAGCAGACTTTCTGTTGCGGCTTTTTCATGGCCATGCCCGCTTCGCTCCACGCCCGGATCCGGGGCGCCGGCCCCACCGCCCCCCTGGCGGCCCTGGCCCTGGCCCAGGCCCGCCCCTTACACACATCTCCCAGCCCAC
>NZ_JAYGHZ010000261.1:0-22559 GCF_034931285.1 Synechococcus sp. BA-120 BA3 | reverse complement strand
GGCGCCGGCCGAGCGTGGCGACGGCGGCGGCGTGCTGCGCCCCCCGCCACTGGGCAGCCCCTGAGGCCCCAGGGAGGCCCTCAACCCTTGACGGCGTCGCCGCTGGCGCTGGGCAGGATGTACCGCTGCAGCAGCACGAACAGCAGCAGCACCGGCAGGATCGAGACCACCGAGCCGGCCGCCACCAGGCGCCAGTCGAGGGAGAAACTGCTGGCCAGCTGCTGCAGGCCCAGGGGCAGGGTGTAGAGGGTGGGGTCGTCGAGAATGATCAGCGGCCAGAGGAAATCACTCCAGGTGCCGATGAACACGAACATCGCCAGGGTGATCAGGTCGGCCCGGGCGGCCGGCAGCATCACGTTCCACCACTCGCCGATGGGGGTGCAGCCATCGATCCGGGCCGCCTCCTCCAGTTCCACCGGCACCGCCAGGAAGCTCTGGCGCAGCAGGAAGATGCCGAAGGCCGTGGCCGCCTGGGGCACGATCAGCGCCCACAGGGTGTTGCGCAGCCCGATCTGCACCATCAGCAGGTAGAGCGGGATCATCACCACCTGGAAGGGGATCAGGATGGTGGCCACCACCAGGGCCAGCACCAGTCCGCGGCCCTTGAAACGCATCCGCGCCAGGGGGTAGGCCGCCAGGGAGCAGAACAGCAGGTTGGCCAGCACCGCCAGGGCGCTGACGATCGTGCTGTTGAGCAGGTAGGTGCCCATCGGGTTGGCGGCGAACAGCCGCCCATAGGCCTCCAGGCTCGGCTGGCTGGGCAGCAGGGCCGGAGGGCTGGTGAAGATGTCCTCCGCCGGCCCCTTCAGGGAGGTGCTCACCAGCCACAGCAGGGGCAGCAGCAGTAGCACCGCCACCAGCAGCAGCAGGGCGAGCTGCAGCCCGGTGGCCAGCGGGGAGCGGTTGGGGGCGTTCACAGACGCGGCAGTTCCGCCACCGGAAGGGCCGTCTTCTGGGGGTGGAGCGGGGCGCGCTGGCTGCCGGAGACCAGCCGGTTGAGGGCGTTCACGAAGGCCTGGGCCGCCGCGACGACGATGTCGGTGTCGGCCGCATGGCCCGAATAGAGCACCCCCTGATGGCGCAGGCGGATGGTCACCTCGCCCATAGCGTCGATGCCTTCGGTGACGGACTTGATGCTGAATTCCACCAGCTCGTTCGGCACCTGGGCCAGGTGGTTGAGGGCCTGGCAGACCGCATCCACCGGGCCCGTGCCGATCGCCGCCTCGGTCAGGTCGATGCCGTCCCCGTCGCGCAGGGTGACGGTGGCGGTGGGCTGCAGGTTGGTGCCGCAGCTCACCTGCACCGACTGCAGGGCGTAGCGGGGCTGGTCCTGCTGCTGCACCTGCTCGCTGACGATCGCCTCCAGATCCCGGTCGGTGATCTCCCGCTTGCGGTCGGCCAGCTCCTTGAAGCGGGCGAAGGCGTCGTCGAGGTCGTTGCGCTCCAGGGTGTAGCCGAGCTCCTCCAGCCGGGCCCGGAAGGCGCTGCGGCCCGAGAGCTTGCCGAGGGAGAGGCGGTTGTCGGCCAGGCCGACGGTGCGGGCGTCGATGATCTCGTAGGTGAGCCGGTTCTTGAGCACCCCGTCCTGGTGGATGCCGGACTCATGGGCGAAGGCATTGGCGCCCACGATCGCCTTGTTGGGCTGCACCGCCATGCCGGTGAGGTTCGAGACCAGCCGGGAGGTTTTGGTGATCTCCTCGGTGCGCACGTTGGTGAGCGGGTCGCGCTGGTCGGCCGGCCGGCCCAGGAAGGGGTTGAAGTAGCTGCGGCGCACGTGCAGCGCCATCACCAGCTCCTCGAGGGAGGCGTTGCCGGCCCGTTCGCCGATGCCGTTGATGGTGCACTCCAGCTGGCGGGCGCCGTTCTTGACCGCTTCGAGGAAGTTGGCGACGGCCAGGCCCAGATCGTTGTGGCCATGCACCGAGATCACCGCCTGGTCGATGTTGGGCACCGAGCGGTTGATGCCGGCGATGATCTCACCGAATTCGGCCGGGGTGGTGTAGCCCACCGTGTCGGGAATGTTGATGGTGGTGGCGCCGGCGTTGATCGCCGCCTCGATCACCTGATGCATGAACTCCGGGTCGCTGCGGCCGGCGTCCTCGCAGGAGAACTCGACGTCATCGACGAGGGAGCGGGCGTAGGCCACCATCTCGGCGGTGATGGCGAGCACCTCGGCGCGGGTCTTGCGGAGCTTGTGCTCGAGATGGATGTCGCTGGTGGCGATGAAGGTGTGGATGCGGCGCCGGGCGGCGGGGGCCACGGCCTCGGCGCAGGCCTTGATGTCGCCGGCCGCCGCCCGGGCCAGACCGCAGATCACGGGCCCCTCGGGGGTGCCCACGCTGGCGGCGATGCGCTGGACGGCGTGGAAATCGCCGCTGCTGGCGAAGGGGAAGCCGGCCTCGATGATGTCGACCCCCAGGCGGGCCAGCTGCTGGGCGATCGCGAGCTTCTCCTCCAGGTTGAGGCTGGCGCCGGGGGATTGCTCCCCGTCGCGGAGGGTGGTATCGAAGATCAATACCCGGCCGGGGTCGCGGGCCATGGGGTTAGGCGGAACAGCTATGAGTTAGGGCCACTCTACGGGCCGGAAGACCCGGCTCCGGGAGCGCAACGTCTGGGAGCGGAACGCCAGGGAGCGGAACGCCAGGGAGCGGAACGTACAGTGGCCGCACAGAGGGTTTCCCCATGGCCGCAGGCGATCTGGCCCTGGTGTTGCATGCCCACCTCCCCTATGTGCGTTCCGGAGAACCCGGCTCGCTCGAAGAGGACTGGTACTTCCAGGCCCTCCAGGAATGCTATCTGCCGTTGCTGGAGGTGCTGGAGCGGGCGGCCGCCGATCCGGAGCAACGGCCCAGGCTCACCCTCGGCCTCTCCCCCACCCTGCTGTCGCTGCTGAGCGACCGGACCCTCAATGGCCGCTTCCCGGCCTGGCTGGCCCTGCGCCGCACCCTGCTGGACGGGGCCGATCCCGACCTGGCGGTTCCGGCCCGGGAGCTGCAGCGCACCCTCTCGGCGATTGAGGCCCAGTGGCGGGAGATGGAGGGGGATCTCCTGCCCCGCTTCCGGAGCCTGCAGGAGCAGGGGGTCCTGGATCTGATCACCTGCGGGGCCACCCATGGGTATCTGCCCCTGCTGCGCGATTCGCCGGAGGCGGTGCGGGCCCAGCTGCTCACCGCCGTGCGGGAGCACCAGCGCCTGCTGGGCCAGCGGCCCCTGGGCATCTGGCTGCCGGAGTGCGCCTACTACGAGGATCTCGACCGGCTCCTGGCCGAGTGCGGCCTGCGCTATTCCCTGCTCGACGGCCACGGCCTGCTCCATGGCCTGCCGAGGCCCCGCTACGGGGTCTATGCCCCGATCTGCTCCCCGGCGGGGGTGGCCTTCTTCGCCCGCGACAGTGAGTCCACCCTGCCGGTGTGGAGTGCCAGCCAGGGCTACCCGGGCGACGGGGCCTACCGGGAGTTCCACCGCGACCTGGGTTGGGACCTGCCGGAAGCGGAGCTGGAGGCCCAGGGCATCCACGATCGCCGCCCCCTCGGGCTCAAGCTGCACCGGGTCAGCGCCCAGGGCTGCCCCCTCGAGCTGAAGCGCCCCTACGACCCGGAGCGGGCGGCGGAGCGGGTCAAGGAGCATGCCGAAGCCTTCCTGCGGGGGCGTGCCGCCCAGATGGGGCAGCTGGCGGCCACGATCGAGCCGCCGCCGCTGCTGGTGGCCCCCTTTGATGCGGAGCTGTTCGGCCACTGGTGGTTCGAGGGGCCCCGGTTCCTGGGCGAGCTGTTCCGCCAGGGCCCGGCCCTGGAGGTGCGCTTCACCCACCTGCGGGACGTGCTCAGCGAAGGGCGGGCGCTGCAGGTCTGCCGGCCGGCCCCCTCCAGCTGGGGCCAGGGGGGCTACCACGACTACTGGCTGAACGACACCAATGCCTGGGTGGTGGCGGAGTGGCAGCGCGCCTCCCGCGCCATGGTGCAGCGGGTGAACCGGGGCGTGGGCAGCACTGCCCAGCGCGCCCTGCTCACCCAGGCGGGCCGCGAACTGCTGCTGGCCCAGAGCTCCGACTGGAGCTTCATCCTGCGGGCCGGCACCACCACCGGCCTGGCGCGGGAGCGGATCCGCCGCCACCTCGACCGCTTCTGGCGGTTGATCGATGCCCTCGAGCACGGCACCGACCTGCCCCGGGAGTGGCTGGTGGGGGTGGAGCGGGAGGACGGGCTGTTCCCGCAGCTCAACGCCGCCGACTGGGCCACCCGGGGCTGACGGCCACCCGCCGAGGAGACCTCAGAGGATCTGATCCAGGAAACGGCGGGTGCGCTCGTGGCTGGGGTTGGTGAAGAACACCTCCGGTTCGGCCTCCTCCACCACCTCGCCATCGGCCATCAGCACCACCCGGTGGGCCACGTGGCGGGCGAACTTCACCTCGTGGGTCACCACCACCATGGTGATGTCGTCGGCGGCGAGATTCTGCATCACCTCCAGCACCTCCCGCACCATCTCCGGGTCGAGGGCGCTGGTGGGTTCATCGAACAGCAGGATGCGCGGTTCCATGCACAGGGCCCGGGCGATCGCCACCCGCTGCTGCTGACCCCCAGAGAGCTGGCCGGGGTACTTGCCGGCCTGCTCGGCGATGCCCACCCGCTCCAGCAGGGCCCGGGCCTGCTTCTCCACCTCGGCCTTGGGGCGCTTGCGCACCAGCACCGGCGCCAGCGTCAGGTTGTCGAGCACCGAGAGGTGGGGGAAGAGGTTGAACTGCTGGAACACCATTCCCACCTCCCGGCGGATGGCGTCGATGTTGCGCAGGTCGTTGGAGAGCACGATCCCGTCGACGGTGATGCTGCCCTTCTGGAAGTCCTCCAGGGCATTGAAGGTGCGGATGAAGGTGCTCTTGCCCGAGCCCGAGGGGCCCATGATCACGACCACCTCGCCGCGCCGCACCTGCAGGCTGGCGCCGCGCAGGGCATGGAATCCGTTGGGGTACCACTTCTCGACGGCCCGCGCCTCGATCATCAGTTCGCTGCTGGGTTGGCTCATGGGGCGGGAAACGGGAAGGAGGCGGTGGAGTCGGGTGGGGTCAGACCGTCTCAGGTGGCGCTGGGCACGGCGTGGGGATCGAGGCGGCGCTCCAGGGCCCGGCTGCCCAGTCCCAGGGCGGCGCAGCAGCCCCAGAACAGCACGGCCAGGGTCAGGTACACCTCACCGTTGCGGCCCAGGAAAGCCGGGTTCGCCATCACGGTGCGGGCCGTGCCGAGCAGTTCCAGCAATCCGATCAGCGACAGCAGGGTGGTGTCCTGCAGCAGGGAGATGAACTGGCCCACCATGGCCGGCAGGGCCACCCGCAGGGCCTGGGGCAGCACCACGTGCTGCAGGGCCTTCGGGTAGGAGAGGCCTAGGGAGCGGGCGGCCTCCAGCTGGCCCCGGGGCACGGCCGCCAGCCCGGAGCGCACCGCCTCCGCCAGGTAGGCGGCGGCGAAGAAGGTGAGCACCCACGCCGCCCGCCAGACCCGCTCCGGCGCCAGGCCGCCGGGCAACAGGAAGCCGAGGATGTTCTGGCCGAGAAACAGCAGGGTGATCAGCGGCGCGCCGCGGATGAACTCGATGTAAAGCACCGAGCCCCAGCGCAGCAGGGGCAGCTCGCTGCGGCGACCCAGGGCCAGCAGCACCCCGATCGGGAAGCACAGCAGGATGGCGAAGCTGGAGGCCAGCAGGGTGAGCAGCAGCCCGCCCCATTCCGATGGCGGCACCCCCACCAGGCCCAGGCCGCCGCTGATCAGCACCATCCCCCCCAGGTAGAGCAGCGGCCATACCAGGGCGGCCAGACGCCGGCCGGTGGGTGACAGCCGGGTGCCGAAGCGGCCGGCGAGCCAGCGGCAGAGGGCCAGCAGCAGCAGGAGCCCCCACCAGCGGGACTGGATGGCCAGGGTCAGCCCCAGGGCGAAGGGCACGGCCAGGGCGATCAGGGCGAGCAGCGCCAGGGCCAGCCGGTCGTTGCTGGGCCACAGCACCCCGGTGCGGTCGGGGCGGGGGTGGGCGCGCAGCAGCCCCCAGGTGGCGCCGCTGGCGGCCACCAGCAGGGCGGTGAGCAGCCAGAGGCGCCACTGCTGTTCCAGCGGGTAGCGCCCCACGGCGAACAGGGTGCTGTTCACCCTCACCACGGCCCACTCGGCCTGGGTCAGGGCCCAGCGCAGGAAGCCGAAGGCCCCGAGGCTGAGCAGGCTGATCAGGGCGACGCTCAGGACCGCGTCGGCGGGGGTGGCGAACAGTTCGGCACGCAGGCGGCGCAGAAGGACTTGCATCTCAGCGCTCCCGGATCTGAACCAGGTGGTTGAGGCCGTTCATCAGGGCCGAGATCAGCAGGTCGAGGGTGAGATAGGCCGCCAGCAGCACCAGGATCACCTCCACCGCCCGTCCGGTCTGGTTGAGGGTGGTTTCGGCCACGGAATAGAGGTCGGTGTAGCCCACCGCCACCGCCAGGGAGGAGTTCTTGGCCAGGGAGATGTACTGGGTGTTCAGCCCCGGCACGATCACCCGCAGCGACTGGGGCAGGACGATGCGGCGCAGGGTGGCGAACCAGCTCAGCCCCAGGGAGGAGGCCGCTTCCCACTGGCCCTTGGGCACGGCGGCGATGCCGCCCCGCACCACCTCGGCGATGAAGGCGCCCGAATACACGATCAGGCCGGTGAGCAGGGCGCCGAACTCGACACTCAGCCGCACCGGTGCCTGCCAGACCCCGTTGACCAGGGTGGGCCCCAGCCAGCGCAGCCCCTCGCCGAACCCGGCGATGTAGAGGCCGGATTTGGCCAGCACCACGCCGGGGAGCTGGATCGCCGCCTCGCCGTTGGGCAGGGTCAGGAACACGACGAAGTACCAGAAGACCAGCTGCAGCAGCAGCGGGATGTTGCGCACCACCTCCACGTACACCCGTGCCAGCCGCCGCAGCAGGCCGTTGTGGCTGAAGGAGGCCATCCCCACCAGGGTGCCCAGCAGGGTGGCCCCCACCAGACCCACCAGCACCGCCCGGATCGTGTTGACCAGACCGGCGGCCAGGGCGCGCCAGTAGGGCAGCTGGGCATTGAACGGAATCACCGATTCCGAGATGTCGAAGCCGGCGGGCTGCTGCAGCCAGCGCCAGCTCAGCAGCAGGCCGGCGGCGGTGAGGTTGCGCACCAGATTGCCCAGCAGGAAGGCGATCAGCAGCAGCACCAGCAGACCCACCACCGCCTGCACCACCCAGGGCACGATGCGGCGGTCACGCCACCAGGGCGGCACCGGCGCCTTCAACGGAAGGGCGGCGAGTAGATCAGGCCGCCGTCCTTCCACTGGCGGTTGAGGCCGCGGTCGAGCTTGAGGGCGGAGGCGGGCCCGACGTTGCGATCGAAGATCTCGCCGTAGTTGCCCACGGCCTTCACCGCCTTGACGACGAAGTCGGGCGGCAGGCCGAGCTGCTTGCCGAAGTCACCCTCCACCCCAAGGAAGCGGCGCAGGTCGGCCTGGTTGGTGTTGGCCTTGGCCTCGGCCAGCTTGGCGTCCACGTTCGCCTGGGTGATGCCGCTCTCCTCGGCCTGCATCAGGCCGTAAACGATCCAGCGCACCGCATCGGCCCAGGCGGGGTCGCCGTTGATGGTGGCGGGGGTGAGCGGCTCCTTGCTCATCACCACCGGCAGCAGGGTGTGCTCGTCCGGTTTGGGGAAGCTGGTGCGTTTGCCCGCCAGCTGGGAGCGGTCGCTGGTGACGGCCACGCAACGGTCGCCGAGGTAGGCGGCGAAGGTCTGGTCGCTGGTCTGGAACTTCAGCGGCGTGTAGGGGATGTTCTGCTCCCGCATCCGGTCGGCCAGGTTGAGCTCGGTGGTGGTGCCGCTCTCGACGCAGATCGGCTTGCCGGCCAGACCCTTGAGGTCCTTGATGCCGCTGGCCACCGGCACCAGCACCCCCTGGCCGTCATAGAAGGTGGTGGGGCCGAAGCTCAGACCGTTGCCGCCGGCCGCATCGCGGCTCAGGGTCATGGTGGTGTTGCGCGACAGCAGATCCACCTCGCCGCTGGCCAGGGCGGCGAAGCGCTCGCTGGAGTTCAGGTCGCGGTACTCCACCTTCTCGGGATCCCCCAGCACCGCGGCGGCCACCGCCTTGCAGACATCCACATCAAGGCCCAGGTACTTGCCGTCGGGGCCCACGAAGCTGAAGCCGGGCAGCTTGCCCTCCACCCCGCAGATCAGCTTGCCCCGCCCCGTGATCGTGGAGAGCTTCTGGCTCTGAACGCCGCCGCCGTCGCCGGCGCAACCGGCGAGCAGGCCGGCGGCACAGAGGGAGACCACCAGGGAGCGGGTCCGGTTCCGGAACATGCCTGCGTCGTAAAGGTAGCCGCATTGTTGCAGGTGCGGGCCGGTGCAGGTAGACCCCCCGGAACCTCTCAGCGGAAGGGGGGCGCGATGTGCAGACCGCCGTCGTTCCAGAGCCGGTTGAGGCCCCGCTCCAGCCCCAGGGGGGTGGCCCGGCCCAGGTGCCGCTCGAACAGCTCGCCGTAGTTCCCCACCGCCTTCACCACCCGCACCGTGAAGTCGGCGGGCAGGCCCAGCTGGCGGCCGAAATCCCCCTCCACCCCCAGGAAGCGGCGCGCTTCGGCCTGGCTGGGGTCGCGCCGGGCCGCGGCGAGGCGGGCCTCGACGTTGGCCTGGGTGAGGCCGCTCTCCTCCGCCTGAACCAGGGTGTGGGTGATCCAGCGCACGGCATCGGCCCAGGCCGGATCGGCCTGGATCGTCACCTTGGCGCTGGGCTCCTTGCTGAGGAGATCGGGGAGCAGCACGTGGGCCGCCGGCTGCTTGAAGCCGCTGCGCTTGGCTGCCAGCAGGGAGCTGTCGCTGGTGATGGCCGCGCAGCGACCCTGCTCGTAGGCCGGGTAGGCCTGCTCGCCCGACTGGAACCGCAGCGGCTGGTAGGCGACCCCCAGTTCCCGCATGCGATCGGCCAGGTTGAGCTCGGTGTTGGTGCCGCTCTCGACGCAGATCGGCTTGCCCACCAGCTGCCGCAGGCTGCGCACGCCGCTGGCCGCGGGCACCATCACCCCCTGACCGTCGTAAAAGAAGACAGGGCCGAAGCTGAGGGCGTTGCCCCCCGCAGCGTCGCGGCTGAGGGTGTGGGTGGAGCTGATCGAGAGCAGGTCCACTTCGCCGCTGCCCAGGGCCACGAAGCGCTCCCCCGCCGTCACCGGCCGGAACTCCACCTTGGTGGGGTCCCCGAGCACCGCGGCGGCCACCGCCCGGCAGAAATCGGCGTCGATGCCCACGAAGGCGCCGCCGGGGCCCACGGTGCTGAACCCCGGCACCGCCCCATCCACGGCGCAGATCAGCCGTCCGCGCTCGCGAATCTTGGCCATGGTGGGGCTGCCGGGCGCCTCGTTGCCGGCGGCGCAGCCCACCAGGCCGGCGATCAGGCCGCCGAGGGCCGCCAGCAGCACCGCTCTGGTCATCCGGGCAGGATCACCCGGTCGATCACGTGCACGATGCCGTTGTCGCAGACGATGTCGGCGGAGACGACGGTGGCGTTCTTGACCTCGAAGGGGTCCGCCCGGCGGATCGCCACCGGGGCCCCCTCCAGGCTCTCCCATTCCGGCTGCTCAATCAGTTGCTCCCGCAGGTAGGCCCCGGAGAGCACATGGAACTTGAGGATGCGGGCCAGCTGGGGCACGTTGTCCACCAGGGTCTGGACCGTGCCGGGGGGCAGGGCCGCGAAGGCGTCGTCGACGGGGGCGAAGACGGTGAAGGGGCCGGAGCTCTCCAGGGCGCCGGTGAGGCCGGCCACCTCGACGGCGGTGAGCAGGGTGCCGAAGACCCCGGCTCCCTTGGCGGTTTCGATGATGTTGGCCATGGGGGTCTCCTAGCGGTAGTCCTGGGTCTGGATCTGGGGCAGGCGCGCCTCGGGCCGCAGGAAACGGTCCATCTGGGCCTCGAAGAAGCGCCGGTTGGCCATCAGGTGCTCCGGGTCGGTGTCATCGAGGGGATAGAGCAGGGCGCAACGGAGGGCCTGGATCACCGCCGAGGTGACGTTGTACATGGAGCGCTGGAAGGTGATCCCCAGCTGGTTGAGGATGTCCCCCTCGCCCCGTTTGTGCTTCGCGTACAACTCGGTGAGGTAGGGCGGCAGGAAGTGGAGCATGTCCTGCATCAGCAGGGTGGGGGGAATCCCGGCCGAGCCCACCGGGAACACGTCGGCATAGAGGATGCCGTAGTGGAAGTCCTCCTGCTTGTCCGGCACCTGGCCGGCCTGGGCGTTGTAGCTCTTGGTGCCCCGGAAGGGGGCGGTCCGGTAGAAGACGGCCTCCACGTAGGGAAGGGCCGCCTCGTAGAGCCAGGTGAAGCCTTCCGATTTGGGGATGATCTCGAAGCATTCCCCGCCGATGTACACATGGTGGTAGATCGGCCGGCCGGCCACGGCGAAGATGCCGTTCACCAGGAAGTTCATGGCGTCGGGCACGCCCTTGAAGCCGCCTTCGTCGTAGATGTCGCTCATCTCGAAGAACACCGGCGCCATCACCTCCCAGAAGAGGCCGAGATTGGCGTAGTAGCTCATCTTGCGCACCTGCTCCAGGAACATCTCCGGGAACACCGCATACAGCCCCAGCATCAGGGGGTTGCCCCGGAAGTAGGCCTTGATCGCCCGATCGGCATTCGCCTTGTAGGCGTCACACTCCAGGTAGTCGTAGAAGCGGCCGCCCATTCCTTGGTGCCAGAACATGGCATCCATGCAGGCCTCGGCGAACTCCATGTTGATCCGGTCATGCCAGAGGTGGTGGAGCAGCTTCGGCATGCGGGTGGTTTCCCCCTTGGCCATGAACTCCAGCAGTTCCGGGTGGGCCGTCGCACCGCCGCGCCAGATGCGCAGCTTCGATTGATCACCGGCGTAGGAGTTAGGCAGATCGAGGTACTCCTGGGAGGGGAAGTACTTGAAGGCCGGCAGGGGATCGAGGAACACCTGCTCGGCGATGTAGAGCAGGTCGCGCCAGTAGAAGTCCATCGGCACGGCATAGGCCTTGTAGATGCCGATGATCTGCATCAGGTTCTCGGGCGTGTCCGGCAGCATCGAGCCGCCGGCCTCGAGGCGGTGGATCACCTCCGCGTAGCGGTGGGTGGAGGGGGGGGGCGTCATGAGGGCAACTGGCGAGGGGACGCGGAGGGGGCGATGGCCACGAGGGCGGCGAAGGGTTCACGGCGCAGGGCCAGGGCTGTGGTGGTGGACTCGCTCCAGCCCACCAGCAGGCCCGGCCAGAGGCCCCCCACCACCACCAGGGCAGCGAGCAGCACGGCGGGGAAGCGTTCGCTCCAGACCGTGGAGGGGTAGTCGACGCGGTCGTTGTCGAGGCGGCCGAAGCCGACCCTGTTGAACAGCCGCACCGCGTAGACGGCGGTGAACCCCGAGGCGATCAGACACAGCAGGGTGGGCACCGGGAAGGGGGTCCAGCTGGCCTCGAACATCAGGAACTCCGGCACGAAGCCCGCCAGTCCTGGGATGCCGGCGCTGGCCATCAGGGCCAGCAGGAACAGACCGAGGGTGAAGGGCAGGCCGCGGTAGGGGTTGAGCAGGCCGGCCAGCTCCGGGATCTGGATGGAGCCGGTCTTGCTTTCGATCAGTCCCACCAGGTGGAACAGCAGGGCCGAGATCAGGCCGTGGGCAAGCAGCTGGGCCACGACTCCCTGCAGGCTCAGGGGGGTGGCGGAGGCCAGGGCCACCACCAGCAGGCCCATGTGGCCGAGGGAGCCGTAGGCCACCAGACGGCGGATGTCGCTCTGGACAATGGCGTTGAGGGCGCCGTAGGCGGCGGTGAGGGCCCCCACCCCGGCGATCCAGGGCGACCAGAGGATCCACTCGTCGGGCAGGAAGCCGATGGCGAAGCGCAGCAGGCCGTAGCCGCCCAGGATCGAGACCCCGCCGCTGAGCAGCATCGCCACCGGGCTGGAGGCCTGGCCGTAGGCCAGGGGCTGCCAGCCGTGCAGGGGCACCACCGGCAGCTTGAGGCCGAAGGACAGCACCAGCAGGGCAAAGATCCAGTGGCTGCTGCCGGAGGGCAGCTGCATGGAGGCCAGGTCGGTGAAGGCGAAGCTGAAGCCGTCACCGTTGAGCCAGCCCAGGGCCAGCACGCCGCCGAGCAGGGCGAGCCCCGAAACGGCGCCGTACATGACGTACTGGATGGCCGCCTGGGTGCGACGCGGGCCTCCCCAGATGGCCAGCAGCAGGGTGGTGGGGATCAGCACCAGCTCGTAGGCCAGCAGGAACAGCAGGGCGTTGCGGGCCAGCACCGCACCGGTGAGGCCCAGATCGGTGGCCAGCAGCAGGCTCAGGAACAGCCGCGGCCGGGCCTGGTCGGCGGGGGTGGCCAGCACCGTGACCAGGACGATCAGGGCGATCAGCACCACCAGCGGGGCGGACAGGCCATCGAGCCCGAGGTCGAAGGAGAGACCGATGCGGGGCAGCCACACCTGGTGCAGCGCGCTGGGGTCCTGGCCCAGCCGGGTGAGGCCGATGAGGAACTGGAGCAGAACCGTTGCCAGGCTGACCCGGCGCAGCAACGCCTGGTGTTCCGGCAGCAGGGGCAGGAGGACGGCCCCGAGGGCCGGCAGGAGCAGAAGCAGAAGCAGGGCCATCAGCGCAGCAGGGAGGAGGGCACGATCGTCAGCAGCCAGGCCGCCATCAGCACCACGCCGATCAGCAGCGTCAGGGCATAGGTCTGGGTGCGACCCGAGGTGGTGAAGCTGAGCCGGCGGGCGCTCTGGAGGGCCGCCTCACCGGTGGCGCCGGTGAAGCCGTCCACCACCTGGCGATCGGTCCAGGCGCTCAGGCGGGCCAGGCCGACCACCAGGGCCACCACGGACCGCTGGTAGAAGTTCTCGGTGTTCATGTCGTGGGCCAGCCAGTGCTGCAGGCCGCCGAGGGCCGACGGCAGCTGGGCCAGGGGGTGGGGCCGCAGGTAGAACACCGCCGACACACCGCCCCCGAGCAGGGTGGACACCAGCAGCGGCACCGCCTGGGGCCCCCAGCCCAGCAGGGGGGTGGCAGCGAAGACCCCGAAACGGGCCAGCAGGATCGGCAGGTGCAGCACCACCCCCATCAGCACCATGGTGGGCAGCACCATCAGCCAGAGCACCTCGGCGGAGCGAGCCGTGAACACGCTGGGGCGCCCGCCCCAGATCAGGCCGAACACCCGCACCAGCCCGGCGGCGATCAGGGCATTGGTGACCAGCACGAACCCCCCCAGCAGGGCCGGCTGGGCACTGGAGGTGCAGAGCTCCAGGAGCTCACGGATGGCGGCGAAGCCGCCGAAGGGGGGCAGGGCCATCAGTCCCCCCGCTCCGGTGAGGAAGGCCAGGCCCACCAGCGGCCGGCGGCTCCACAGCCCCCCCAGCTGGGTGAGGTCCTGGGTGACGTTGCTGACGATCACCGTGCCCACCGCCATCAGCACCAGCGCCATCGGCAGCGGGTAGACCAGCAGCAGGTGGCCCGCCACGCCCGGATCGCCGAGGCCCACGGCCAGGAACAGCAGACCCATCCAGCTGCTGGCCAGGAAGGACAGGGCCCGTTTGATGTCGATCTGGGCCAGGGCGATCAGGGCCCCGACCAGGGCGGTGGTGCCGCCCACCACCACCAGAACCGTGGTCACCAGCGGGCTGAGGGCGAGCATGGGCTGCAGGCGCAACAGCACCCAGGCGCCGCCGGCCACCACCACCGAGTTGCGCAGCACCGTGGAGGGCAGCGGCCCCTCCATCGCCTCATCGAGCCAGAGGTGCAGGGGGATCTGGGCGCATTTGCCCATCGGCCCGGCCATCAGGGCCAGCAGGATCAGCTGCTGGCTCAGGGGCAGGCTTCCCGGGGCCTGGGCGGCGGCCCAGGCGGCCAATGCTCCGAAGTTCCAGGTGCCGGTGACCGGCAGGATCGCCACCAGACCGGCCAGCAGGATGAGGTCACCGATGCGCTTGGTGAGGAAGGCATCCCGCGCCCCTTTCACCACCAGCGACTGGTTGTACCAGGTGCCGACGATGAGATAGGTGCCGAGCGTGAGTAGCTCGAGAATCACATAGCTGAAGAACAGCGAATCCGTGAGCAGCAGGGCGCAGAGTCCGGCCTCGAAGAAGCTGAGCGAGCCGAAGAATCGTGGCCAGCCCCAGTCCATCTCCAGATAGCCGATGGCGAAGATCTGGGCCAGCACGTGCACCCCGGTGACCAGCAACGTGGCGATCAGGGCCGGCTGGGTGATCGAGCCGTCGAAGCCGATCGACAGTCCGGCGGTGTGCAGCCAGGTCCAGCCGAAGTGCAGCGGCAGGGTGGCCGGGTGGGCATTGGCGGCCAGCAGGGCCAGCAGGCTGTGGGCGAAGGCCAGGGTGACCATCGTCAGGTTGAGGTAGCCGCAGGGGCGTGGTCCCGTCTTCCAGATGAATCCGGGCGACCAGGCCAGGGACGCCAGGGCCGCCACCAGGGGATAGAGGGGGACCAGCCAGGCCGTCTGGGCGAAGAACAGGGTCATGGCGGGAGAACGGTCGGGACCGGAGATGGCCCGCGTGGTGGCGAACACTAAGATCCCTGGCGCTCGGCGGTGGCCCCCCCAGGAAGGAAAGCCCTATGGGTTCACCAAGCACTCGTTATCAGTCGTCCGGGGGCGGTGCGGCACTCAGGCGTCGGCGCTGCGCCGGCGACGCCACAGCCGCCACACCTTCTCCAGTTCCAGGTAGAAGAAGAACAGCAGACTGAAGCCCACGCAGATGCCCAGGTCGCGGGCCGAAAGGGGCACGGTGCCGAAGAATGTGGACAGCACCGGCACGTACAGCAGGGACAACTGCAGCAGGGTGGTGAACACCACCGCCCCCAGCAGCCAGGGGTTGCTGAAGGGGGCCACCTGCACCAGGGGGCGGTCGCTGCGGGCTGCCAGGGCATGGCCCATCTGGGCCAGACACAGCATCGTGAAGACGATCGTCTTCCAGGGGACGCCGCTGCGGGAGGCGTAGAGCATCATCGTGATCGTGATGGCGGCGAACACCACGCCGATGCGCAGGATGTAGCTGCCGATGCCCCGGGCGAAGATCGATTCGCCGGGTTCGGCGGGCGGGCGCTGCATCAGGCCGGCCTCGCCGGGCTCCAGCGCCAGGGCCAGGGCGGGCACCCCATCGGTGACCAGGTTCATCCAGAGGATCTGCAGGGGCGTCATCGGCACGCCCATCAGGCCCAGCAAGGGGGCGGAGCCGATCGTGATCAGCTCGCCGACGTTGCTGCCGAGGATGTACTTGATGAAGCGGCGGATGTTGGCGTAGACGAGCCGCCCCTGCTCCACCGCGTTGACGATCGTGGCGAAGTTGTCATCGAGCAGCACCATGTCGGAGGCCTCCTTGCTCACCTCGGTGCCGGTGATGCCCATGGCCACACCGATGTGGGCCTGCTTGAGGGCCGGGGCGTCGTTGACGCCGTCGCCGGTCATGGCGACGATCTGCCCCAGGCCCTGGAGGGCCTTGACGATGCGCAGCTTCTGCTCCGGCGGCACCCGGGCGTAGATGTGGCAGCGGCCGACGATCGCAGCCAGTTCGCCGGCGTCGGCCTCCTCCAGCTGGCGGCCGAGCACCACCTCGGCACCGGCGTCCACCAGGCCGATGTTGACGCCGATCGCCCGGGCGGTGAGGGGATGGTCGCCGGTGATCATCACTGGCCGGATCCCGGCCTCCCGGCAGCGGGAGACCGCTTCGGCCACCTCGGGGCGGGCGGGATCCAGCTGGGCCATCAGGCCAAGCAGCACCTGGTGCTCCAGTTCGTGCTCGGGGCTGGGGTGGTGGGGGGCGCAGGCGAAGGCGAGCACCCGCAGGCCGGAGGCGGCCAGGTCCCTGGCCTGCTCGAGCCACCACTGGCGCTGGTCGTCGCTGAGGGCCGCTGCGCCGGAACCGTCGAGCCAGCGGTCGCAGGTGCCGAGGATCACCTCCGGGGCCCCCTTGCTGATCATCAGGGTGGCGGATCCGGAGGCACTGGTCCCCAGGGGGGCCTGCAGGGTGCCCTCGCGGTCCTGCACCCAGACGGCCATCAGCTGGCGTTCGGAGCTGAAGGGGATCTCCGCGTCGCGTTTGTAGTGACTGCGCAGGGCGAAGCCATCGAGATCGGCCTTGGCGGCGGCCACCACCAGGGCCCCTTCGGTGGGATCCCCGAGGATCTCCCAGCGGCCGTCCGGCTCCTGCTTGAGCTCGGCGTCGCTGCACAGGACCCCGGCCTGCAGCAGCAGATTCCGGCCACCGGGGGCCAGACCGGCTGTGGCGCCGGGGGGCGGGGCCAGGTCGGTGGCGCGGAAGTCGCCGTGGGGGTCGTAGCCGTTGCCGCTCACCGCCAGGGCCGTGGTGCCGCTGCGCAGCTCCTGCACCACCTGGCGGTTGAGGGTGAGGGTGCCGGTCTTATCGGTGCAGATGACCGTCACCGAGCCCAGGGCCTCCACCGCCGGCAGGCGGCGGATCAGGGCGGCCCGCTGCACCATCCGCTGGGTGCCGATCGCCAGGGTCACGGTGATCACCGCCGGCAGGCCCTCCGGCACGATCGCCACGGCCATCGACAGGGCCACCTCCAGCAGGTCGAGCAGGCGCTGGCCCATCAGCCAGCCCAGCAGCACCACCACGGCCACCAGGGCCAGGGCGGAGCCCACCAGCACGTTGGCCAGGCCGTCGAGCCTTTCCTGCAGCGGTGTGGTCTCGCCACCCGCGGTGTTGATCATCTGGGCGATCCGGCCCAGTTCGGTCTGCATGCCCGTGGCGGTCACCACCGCCAGACCGCGGCCCCGCACCACCTCGGTGCCCTGGAACAGGCAGTTCTGGCGCTCCAGCACAGGGGTGGCGGGTTCGAGCACCAGCACGGCGAGCTTGTTCACCGCTTCGGCTTCGCCGGTGAGGGCCGCCTCCCGCAGGCCCAGTTCGGCCACCTCCAGCAGGCGGGCATCGGCGGGCACCCGATCGCCCGCCTCCACCCGGATCAGGTCCCCGGGCACCAGCTGCTCGCTCGGCAGCCGCTCCCAGAGGCCGTCACGGCGCACGGTCACCAGGGGCTGGGCCATGTTGCGCAGGGCCTGCAGGGCCTGCTGGGCGCGGCTCTCCTGCAGGTAGCCCAGCAGGGCGTTGAGCCCCACGATCAGCACGATGGCGATCGCATCCTTGGGGAACCGCTGGGCGGCGTAGGCCACTCCCGCGGACACCGCCGCCACCGCCAGCAGCATGATCAGCATCACGTTGCTGAACTGGTCCCAGAGGATGCGCAGGTTGCTGCGCCCGGCCTTGAGCTCCAGCCGGTTGGGTCCCAGCCGGGCCAGCCGCTCGGCGCACTGGGCGGTGCTCAGACCGTCGCTGCTGGCCTCCAGCGCCTGCAGGCAGGCCTCGGGAGCCAGGGCATGCCAGGGGCTCGCGGCAGGAGAGGGCGTCAACGCGGCCGACCAGAGGGGGCCCAAACCATAGGCATGGGCTCTCCAGGGGCCGGTTCGCCCCGCACCCCTGGCGGAGGCGCCACTGCCCCACGGCTCCTAGCGTTCCAGGGCCTCCCACGGACGAGTCGACGACGCATGGCCGGCCTCGACAACCTGCGGCGCCGGTTGATCGGCCTTCCCCTGCCCACCAGCGGCCACCACGAGGAGCGGTACAGCAACGCCGAGGCCCTGGCGATCCTCAGCTCCGACGCCCTCTCCTCGGTGGCCTACGCGACCCAGGAGATCGTGCTGGTGCTGGGGATGGGCGGAGCGGCAGCCCTGGGCTACACCCTGCCGATCACGGCCCTGATCGTGGGCCTGATGCTGGTGGTGGCCAGCAGCTACCGGCAGACGATCAAGGCCTACCCCCACGGGGGCGGCTCCTACCGGGTCTCCCAGCAGAACCTCGGGCAGACGCCGGGCCTGGTGGCCGGAGCCTCGCTCTCGATCGATTACGTGCTCACGGTGGCGGTGAGCGTGGCCGCCGGCATCGCCGCCCTCACCTCCTATGTCCCGGCGCTGGAACCCGAGCGGGTGCCCCTCTGCCTGCTGGCGGTGCTGCTGGTGATGCTCGCCAACCTGCGCGGCGTGAGCTCCAGCGCCCGGTTCCTGAGTGTGCCCACCTATCTGTTCATGGCCGCTGTCGTCACCCTGCTGGTGGCCGGGGCGATCAAGACCGGGCTGGGCCAGCTGCCCCCCCTGCCGGTGGCGGAGCAGCAGCGGCTGCTGGAGGCGGCCCACCAGGGCAGCCAGGGGCTGCAGGCCATCGGCCCCCTGCTGCTGATGCGGGCCTTCAGCTCCGGCTGCGCCGCCCTCACCGGCATCGAGGCGATCAGCGACAGCGTCGCCGCCTTCCGGCCGACGGAGTGGCGCAATGCCCGCCGGGTGCTGGTGGTGATGGTGCTGATGCTGGCCGTGATGTTCAGCGGCATCAGCGCCCTGGCCAGCCAGAGCGGCCTGGTGGTGGAGGACAACGGCCCGACGCTCCTTTATCAGCTGGGGGAGCGGATCTTCGGTGATGGGCCGCTGCTGTTCGTGCTGCAGCTGGCGACGTTGCTGATCCTGCTGCTCGCCGCCAACACGGCCTTTGCGGATTTTCCGCGGCTGGCGGCCTTCCTGGCCCAGGACGGCTTCCTGCCCCGGCAGCTCACCTCCCTCGGCGACCGGCTGGTGTTCAGCAACGGCATCCTGGCCCTCAGCGCCCTGGCCGGCGTGCTGCTGGTGATCGTCGAGGGCAGCGTCAGCCGCCTCATTCCCCTCTATGCGGTGGGGGTGTTCATCAGCTTCACCCTGTCCCAGGCCGGGATGGTGATGCACTGGTGGAAACGGCGGGACCGGGGCTGGCGTGCCAGGGCCCTGGTCAACGGGTTGGGAGCGGTGAGCACCGCCGTGGTGGGGGCGGTGCTGCTGATCAGCAAGTTCACCCAGGGGGCCTGGGTGGTGGTGCTCGCCATCCCCCTGCTCGTGCTGATGTACCTGCGCATCCGCACCCATTACGACCATGTGGCCAGGCGCCTGCGCATCGTTTCCGACGGGCGGCTGACGCTGCCGCCCCCCCCTCCGCCTGGCGACGGCACCCCCACGGTGGTGCTGGTGGGCCAGTTGCACCGGGGCAGCTACGAGGCCCTCTGCTTCGCCCGCAGCGTCGCCAGCGACCTGGTGGCGGTGCACGTGGATCTCGCCGGCGACCAGGGGGAGGCCTTCCGCGCCCAGTGGAGCCGCCAGCTGCCGGACGTGCCCCTGGAGGTGCTGCCCTCCCCTTACCGCTCCCTGGTGGATCCGGTGACCCGGTTCGTGGGAAGCTTCGAGCAGGAGCACCCCAGGGACCACCACGCCTTCTGCATGGTGGTGCTGCCGGTGTTCGTCACCCGGCACCGCTGGGAGAACCTGCTCCACAACCAGTCGACGATCCGCCTGCGGCGCGCCCTGCGCGAGCGCGGCACCCGGGTCGTCACGACGGTCGGCTTCTACCTCTGAAGCGGGAGGGATTCCGGCGTCGGGGGCAGCGGTTACGGCACTGACCTGCTAGATCGCTGACATCAGGCCGTTGCCATGCAGAGTTTTCTCGCCGTTGCCTCCACCGGACAGGGTCTGACCACGCTCCTGGTGTTCCTCGGGGCCATCGTCCTGTTCGTGAGCGGCAAGCTGGCTCCTGAGGTGACCGGCCTCCTGGCGGCGGCGCTTCTGGTGAGCCTGGGGGTGCTGACTCCGGAGGAGGCGGTCAAGGGGTTCGGCAGCCCCGCCCTGATCACCCTGATGGGCCTGTTCGCGGTGGCGTCGGGCCTGTTCCGCAGCGGCGGTCTCGACCGGTTGCGGGCCCTGATCGGCTCCGATGCGGTCCGCAGCCCGAAGCGGATGATCGGCCTGATGGTGGCGGTGGTGGCACCGGTCTCCGGCTTCATCCCCAACACCCCGATCGTCGCGACCCTGCTGCCGGTCCTGGAGAGCTGGTGCCACCGGCGCGGGGTGTCCCCCTCCAAGGTGCTGCTCCCCCTGTCCTTCGCCACGATCCTGGGGGGGACGATCTCCCTGCTCGGCACCTCCACCAACCTCCTGGCCAGCGATGTCAGCCGTCAGCTGGGTTTTGGTTCCCTCGACCTGTTCAGCTTCACGGCGATCGGGATCCCCGTCTGGCTCATCGGGGGTGCCTACATCTTCTTCTTCTCTGAGCGTCTGCTGCCCGATCGGGGTTCCGGTGACGACGACATGCTCGTGAGCCTGGCCCGGGAGGGCTACATCACCGATGTCCTGATCCCGGAGGGTTCCGAACTGATCGGCAACTCGCTTCACGACAGCCGCCTGCAGCGGCGCTTCGACGTGGATGTGCTGGAACTGCACCGAGGGACCGAGAGTTTCAGCGCGCCCCTGGCCGATCTGCAGCTCCAGGCCGGGGACAGGCTGCTGCTGCGCTGCAACCGGGACAACCTGCTGCGGCTGCAGCAGGAGCACACCGTCACCCTCGCCCCCGTGGGCGATCAGGAGGAGGATCTGCGTGAACTCAGCGGCGCCAGCGATTCCCCCCAGCGGGTGGTGGAGGTGCTGCTGCCCAACGGCTCCACCCTGGTCGGTGCCAGCGTCCGGGATCTGCGTTTCCGGCAGCGCTACAACGCCACCATGCTCGCGGTGCGGCGCGGCAACCAGGTGCTGCGCGAGCTGCTGGGACGGGTGGTGCTGCAGGCCGGCGATGTGTTGCTGCTTCAGGCCCCCCTCGACGCGATCCGGGGGATGCAGGCCAACAACGACCTGGTGCTGCTCGATGAACTGGAGAAGGATCTGCCCACCACCGATCGCAAACTGACCGGCATGGCCATTGCGGCCCTGATGATCCTGCTGCCGATGTTCAAGGTCCTGCCGCTGATGGCGGCGGTGCTGCTGGCCATGGTGGCGATGGTGGCCACCGGCTGCCTGCGGCCGGGGGAAGTGCAGCGCTCGATCCGCTGGGATGTGATCCTGCTGCTGGGCTCCCTGTCCTGCTTCAGCGTGGCGATGCAGAAGACCGGTCTGGCGGAGGCCCTGGCTGGGGATCTGCTGCAGGCCCTCAGGGGCTGGCCGACCTATGCGGTGCTGCTGGTGGTGGTCGTGCTGGGCCAGGCCTTCACCGAAGCCCTCAGCAACGGCACCACGGTGGTGCTGTTGCTCCCGATCGCCGCGGAGCTGGCCAAGGGACTGGCGCTGCCGCCGATGGCCTTCATCTTTGCGATCACCTTCGCCGCCAGCCAGAGTTTCCTCACCCCGATCGGCTACCAGACCAACCTGATGGTGTTCGGTCCCGGGCGCTATCGCTTTCTCGACATGGCCCGCTACGGCGCCCCCCTGTCGATGACCTTCGCGCTGACGTTGCCCTGGCTGATCTGCCGGTACTTCGGCCTCTAGGAGGCCACCGCAGCGATCCCCTCAGGCGGGAGGCTCCTCGCCTCCGGTCTCCAGGGCCCTTTCCTCGAAGCGACCCACCAGCTTCGGCACCACCAGCACGATCGCCAGCAGCACCAGGGCGCCGAGGCCGAACTCGGCCACGCCCTTCAGCATCTGATCGAAGGGGATCCAGCGGCCGCCGAGCCAGGCCAGCCCCACCATCGTCGAGGCCCAGAGCACGGCCCCGAGCATGTTGAACAGCAGGAAGCGGCGGTAGGGCATGTGCACGGCCCCGGCGATGGGGCCGGCCAGCACCCGCAGCACCGCCACGAACCGGCCCAGCAGCACCGACTTGCCGGCATGGCGCAGAAAGCGCTCCCGCAGGGCCTCCATCTGCTCCGGGGTCCGGCCCAGCAGCCGTCCTGCCCGCAGCAGCAGCCCCCAGCCGGCACGGCGCCCCACCCAGTAGCCGAGGTTGTCCCCCAGGATCGCCCCGCCGGCCGCCGCCCCCATCACCCCGAGCACCTGCAGCTGGCCGCTCCCGGCCGCGTAGCCCGCCAGCAGCGTCACCGTCTCGCCGGGCAGGGGCACCCCGGCGTTCTCCAGCAGCATGGCGCCAAAGACCACCCAGTACCCCCAGTCCTGGAGGAGCGTCTGGATCGTGGTGAGGCTGATGGTCCCGTCGAACACGGCCAGGGGCCAGGCCATCGCAACGTGGAAGGAATCCAGACCCTATCTCCCTGGCCAGGCCAGTGTTCCGGTGCAGAGCCAGCGGCGGCGGCGCAGCCGGTTGGCGTGGGGCCCCGGCCAGGTGAAGCGGGGCAGGTCCAGGGCCGGGGTGGCGGGGGTGACCAGGGCGGCGTCGACGGTGGCCACCTGGAGGTAGTGGCGGCCGCAGATCTCCCCATCGCCGGGCAGATGGCTGTTGAAGGGGTAGGAGAAGGCCCGCGGGGCCTCCCCCAGCACCTGCTCGAGCACGGTGGCCGAGCGGATCAGCTCCTGCTCGAACGCCTCCGGGCTGATGCTGCAGCGCGGGACATGCTGGTGGCCGTGGCTGCCCAGCTCATGGCCGGCCTCCCGGGCCCGACGCAGGTGGGCGGCGCTGGGATACAGGCGCTCGGCCGCCGTCGCCAGTGCGCCGGCCGTGCCCCAGCGCTCCGCCAGCCCCGGCGTCTCCGGCATCACGTCGGAAATGCCGAAGGCCAGAAGCAGGCGCTTGCCGGTAACGAGCGCGCCGCTGCGCAGCGCGACCTGGAACAGGCCGTCG
>NZ_JAYGHZ010000260.1:0-23443 GCF_034931285.1 Synechococcus sp. BA-120 BA3 | reverse complement strand
GGCTGGTACGACCGCCTGCGGGCCGACCCTCGCTGGGCGGCGGTGCCCGCCCTGGCGGTGCTGCCCGCCGCCTGCGTCTGCCCGGAGCTGCCCCGGGATCCCTGGGACATCCCCTTCGACGGCTGGATCGATGAGCGCGACTGCCACTTCACACCCGCGGGCCGGCGGAAGGTTGCAAGCTCTTAACGATGGGGCCGCCGTCGGGCCAAGGCCCCGATCGTTTGCCAGGATCTGGGCAGTGCATCCGTGCCGTCCTTGGATTCCATCTCCTCGTCGCTCCAGAACCGTCCCCTGACGGCCGCCGAGCGGGTGATGACCTCCGAGTTCCAGAGCCGTGGCGCCTCCAGCGACGCCCTCTCGATGATGGTCAGTTCGGTCGCCAGGATGGTGCAGGCGGGCAAAAGCAGCGATAGTCGCTGGAAAGCCTCCTGATTCACGGATGAAGCCCCTTCTGTTCACTGGGCTGGTCGGCCTTGCCGCTCTTGTGGCCGCCCCTATCCAGGTCCGCGCCCACGCCATCGAGAGCAGCCTGGAGCGGCTCACCAGCCTCAATGAGTCCCTGGGCCGCTCGGCGGCGGCCCCGGGCCCCGACACCCTGCGTCTGGAGAGCCAGTTCTCCGGCGGCCAGCCGGCCAGCGATGCCGCCGTGCGCATCGTCCCTCCCGATGGCGGCACCCCGATCGAACTGGGGCGCACCGGCGCCGACGGGAGCATCGTCTTCACCCTGCCGCCCCAGGCCAGCAACCAGTGGGAAGTGCAGGTGGATGCAGGCCCGGGGCACCGGGATTACCTCGAACTGCCGGAGGCCGTGGCCACCCCAGCGGGGCCCGCACGGGTGAGCCGCTCCCTTCCCTACCCTCGACTGGAGGGATGGGCCTATCTGCCCCCCCTCGGCGTGCTCGCCGTGGCCGGTCTGGCCGGGATGCTGAGGCTTCGCCGCCCGTCCTGATTCCCTCCTTCCCGTCCATGGCCACCGGCAGTCCCGCTCTCGACCGGATCGTGGAACGGCTGGGGAGCACCAGCGACCCCCGTCGCCGCTACGAGTACGTGCTGTGGCTGGCCAAGAAGCTGGAGCCCTTTCCCGACGACCTGCGCCAGGACGCCTTCAAGGTGAAGGGGTGTGTGTCGCAGGTCTATGTGGTGGGCAGCCTGGAGGGAGGCCGGCTCCACTGGCGCGGCGATTCCGATGCCCAGATCACCAAGGGGCTACTGGCCCTGCTGATCGAGGGGCTGGAGGGCCTGACCCCGGCCGAGGTCACCGGCCTGGATCCCGCCTTCATCGCCGCGACGGGCCTGCAGGCGAGCCTGACGCCCTCGCGGGCCAACGGCTTTCTCAACATCCTGCGCACCATGCAGGGGCAGGCGAGCCAGCTGGATGCCGGTTGATTTCTAGGATGGTGGTTTGTGGGGTTGCAGCCCATGGCCATCGGCATCGGCTTGCTCGGGCTGGGCACGGTGGGGAGCGGGGTGGCGGCGATCCTGGCCAGTCCCCAGGGCCGCCATCCCCTGGTCGCTGAACTGGTGCTCGAACGGGTGGCCGTGCGCGACCCCAGCCGTCCCCGTCCCCTGACCCTGCCCCCGGAGCGCCTCACCACCGACCCGGAGGCCGTGATCGACGATCCGGCGGTGGACATCGTCGTGGAGGTGATGGGGGGGCTGGAGCCCGCCCGCAG
This sequence comes from Synechococcus sp. BA-120 BA3, assembly GCF_034931285.1. Taxonomy (NCBI): domain Bacteria; kingdom Bacillati; phylum Cyanobacteriota; class Cyanophyceae; order Synechococcales; family Synechococcaceae; genus Synechococcus; species Synechococcus sp. BA-120 BA3. The sequence goes on along the minus strand of NZ_JAYGHZ010000260.1, from coordinate 21,770 downwards.
CCTGATCCTGCGGGCCATCGCTGCCGGCAAGCCGGTGGTCACGGCCAACAAGGCGGTCATCGCCCGCTACGGCCAGGAGATCGCCGCCGCCGCCGCCGACAAGGGCGTCTATGTGCTGATCGAGGCCGCCGTGGGCGGCGGCATCCCGATCATCGAGCCGATCAAGCAGTCCCTCGGCGGCAACCGCATCCGCCGGGTCAGCGGCATCATCAACGGCACCACCAACTACATCCTCAGCCGCATGGCTGACGAGGGGGCGGCCTACGGCGAGGTGCTGGCCGACGCCCAGCGGCTCGGCTATGCCGAAGCCGACCCCGCCGCCGATGTGGAGGGGGGTGACGCGGCCGACAAGATCGCCATCCTGGCCGGCCTGGCCTACGGCGGCCCGGTGGAACGCGGCGGCATCGCCACCGAAGGCATTGACCGGCTCGACGCCCGCGACGTGGCCTATGCCGCCCAGCTGGGCTTCGTGGTCAAGCTGCTGGCGGTGGCCGAACGGGTGGAGGACGAGGCTGCCGGCGCTGGGAACGGCTACAGCGCCGAACCGCCCGGTGGCGTGGCGCTCGATGTGCGGGTCCATCCCACCCTGCTGCCGAAGCACCATCCCCTGGCGGGGGTGCACGGCGTCAACAACGCGATCCTGGTGGAAGGGGATCCGGTGGGCCAGGTGATGTTCTTCGGTCCCGGCGCCGGAGCCGGGCCCACCGCCTCCGCGGTGGTGGCCGACATCCTCAACATCGCCGGGATCCGCCAGGTGGGCGGCCCCCAGGCCGGCCTCGATCCGCTTCTGGCCGCCAGCAGCTGGCGCCACTGCAGCCTGGTGGATGGCTCCCTGAGCCGCCACCGCAACTACGTCCGGCTGCGCACCCGCGACGAGGCCGGTGTGATCGGACGCATCGGCACCTGCTTCGGTGCCGCCCAGGTGTCGATCCAGTCGATCGTGCAGCTCGACGCCAGGGAGGGGGAGGCGGAGATCGTCGTGATCACCCACGAGGTGCGAGAAGACCACTTCCGCGAGGCCCTCGAGGGCGTAGAGCAGGGCCAGGCCCAGGCTGAGGTCGCCCCGGTCGAAGGATCCCTGGATGGCGGCCCACCACGCATCAGGATCGCTGCCCAGACCGTCGAGCTGCCGCTGGGCCCGCGCCATACGCTCGGCCGGATCCCCCTCCAGCACGATGATGGCGAAGTCGTCCTGGCGGACGCCCAGGGGCCGCAGCAGCAGCACCAGTCGCTGGCCCGGGCGGATCGGGGCCAGGGGCCAGGGGATCGGACCCTCGATGGGCTCGCCGGGGAGGGCCCGCCGCTGCCAGAGCACGTCACCCTCCCGTTCGATCCGCACCTCCTCGAGGGGTTCGGTGCTCAGGATCGTGGGGGCCCCGATCGGGACGGCGGCCACCGCCTCGGCCCGGGCGCTGAGGGCCAGCCTGGGGGTCAGCACGCAGACCGTGGCGGCCTGCAGGCGGGCGGCTCCGGGCAGCACGGCCAGGGCGAGGCCCAGGCCGATCGCCAGGCAGGTCCGGCGCACGGCGGGGAGCAACGGGGTGCTGACCAAGTGGTTGGGATGACGCTAACGGCCGCTGGTGCTCAGGCGGCCTTGTTCACCCGGCCATGCTGAGCAGGTTGAGGCCGTGCAGCCCCTCGACCAGCAGGTAGGCCCCGAGCACCAGGGCAAGGACCCCCACCAGCCACTCGGCCTTGTGCTGCAGCCAGTCCTCCAGGCGCATGATCGGCTCCCGGATCGCCCCGCCGCTCACCAGCCAGGCCAGGGGCGGCAGCAGCAGCAGGGAGCTGGCCATCAGGGTGAACAGCCCCGTCACCTCGGCGTCGGCGGTGAGGCCGGGGTCGTTGAGCAGCAGCAGGCCGGCCTCCTTGAGATAGAAGACCAGGTTCTCCGGGGTGAGCAGGGCGCTGGTGGCACCGATCAGCACCAGGGTGAAGGTGCTGAAGTCGGGCAGCTGGTTCATCAGCCGCAGGGCCATCCCCTCCTCACCGATGTTGGCCTGGGGCGTGAGCTGATACAGCCCCAGACCCACGAGGGCGCCGGCCCCGAGCAGGTCGATCAGCACCTGCTCCCGCTCGCCGTGGCTGAGGCTGATGGCGAAGGCCTCCCCCAGCACCATCAGCAGCACGATGGCCAGGGCATTGGCGGCGGCCCAGCCCGCCACGTAGGCCATGGCCCGCTGCAGCGGCGAACGCCCCAGCAGCAGCAGGGTGACCACCGCAATGTGCAGGGGGCTGAAGGCGATGCCGATCCCGAACAGGGACGACTGGGTGATCAGGGCCGGGGAGAGGAGCGCGGGAGTGCCGAGGCAGACGGGAGACAACAGGGGCGGCAAGCAGACCGTCCGGGCGGCTGGGGTTGCCCATTCTCGGGCATGCATCCGGCGCTCCGCGAGCGGGATCAGGGGTGTGGTGACCCTTTGCCCCTGCCGATTCGGTGGGTAAGTTTGAGCACAACGAGGTGACGGGCTCAAGCCCTTCGGATCCGCTTCTGTGGCGCCTCCCTGGAGTGCCCGTTGCAGCCCGGAGTTCAGGAGGCCTGGATGCATCATTGCTGGTCGGCGTCGAGAAGGGAGCGTTCGCAGCCCAGGCGTTGCAAGACGGCAAAGGGCTTGATCGGCCGGCTGTTGCCCCTCACCCTGGTGTTGCTCTGCGGGGGGTGCGGCCTGAGCCTTCCCAGCGACCACACCCTGGTGGTGTACGTCGAGAGTGAGGTTCTGCGTGACCGGCGACTCGCCGCCCTGAGTCGCCAGGCCAACCGGAGGATCATCGAGGGGTTGAGCGACCGTTTTCGCTTGCTGCGCCCCGATGCCCGCGTGCACATCAGATTCTTGCCGCAAGAGCGCCTTCTGCCCGTCCTGCGGGATCGCGCCCTCCTCGGCCTGGGACCCGATCTGGTGCTCAGCGAATCGACGCTGGCGCGCGCTATCGCCGCGGAGGGCCTGAGTGAGCCCGTCGACCTTGCCGCTATCCGTTCGGAGTTGCCCGACCTGCGGTTCATCGAGGCGTTCAAGGGCCCGCAAGGGCAGGAGGCGATCCCGGTCACCGCCGAGCCCCAGCTGGCCTGCTTTGATCGGCGGCGACTCAAGGTCTCGCCCGACAGCCTGGTGGAATTGTTGCCGAAAGCCGCCGCCGGGCTGCGGGTGGGACTGCCGCTGAAGATCCGGGATCTCTACTGGACCAGCAGTGCCTTCGGCGCTTCCGGGCCCCTGGAACGACTGATGGAGGTGAAGTCTGGAACGGCCACGTTGCCGCTGGGCGATCGAGAGGCCCTCCAGCGCTGGATCGCCTGGCTGGGTGCAGCCAACCTGCTTCAGAATGTCAGCTTTCATGACGCGAACAGCGACCTGGAAAGCCTGCTGAGCCAGGGCAACGTCGATTGGATCAGTTGCAGCAGCCTCTCGATCGGCAAACTCCAGAAGGTGATGGGCCGCTCCCTGGGGGTGGCCCCGCTGCCTGGCCTCCCTGGTGAGCCCGCCGATTTCCTGCTCCGCCTGGTGGTCTTGAGTTTCGGGATTGACTCCACCGAGGCCCAGCGCAACCTGGCCGAGGCGTTTGCCCTGCTGCTGGTGAACGACGTGAGCCAGAAGCAGCTCATGCTGCTGGTGCCGGGGGTGGTTCCGGTGAATCGCAACGTCCCGCTGCCCACCAAGAGTTCGCAGATGTACCGGGCTTTGGCCGAAAGCGTGTCCCACGGCAGGTTGCTCCCTTCGGCCACCGGCGCCGTCGACGCCAACGCCGCTCGCCTGGAAGGCCAGCTGACCCGGCTGATGGCCGGTGAGCTGCGGTCCGACCGGGTGCTGCCGGCCTATCTGATCGGCGGGCAACCATGAGTGAGCTCGTCCTTGCCCTGTCCGCCTGGGTGGCGCTTCTGCTGCGTCCCCAGGTGATCGGCCAGTGGTTGCCGGTTGTCCTGCTCATGCTCGGCTATGGGCTCCTGGTGCGCCGCCGGATGCGGCGGCGGGGCGGCTCGCGGTGGCTGGTGGGCTTCGCCGGCCTCTGCGGCCTGCTTTACCTGCTCGTCTGGGCGCTGGGAGCGTTCGGTCTGCCGATGGGACTGGTGCGGAATCTGGCCTGGATCAACCTCCTCTGGGGGGTGCTGATTCTGCTCAGGCTGCTGCTCAGCAGGACGTGGGGCCTGGGACCCACGGATCGGCTTTACCTGCAGGTGGTGAAGCCGGCCTTTCTGGTGGGGGTCCTGTTGTTTCTCGGCGATCGGCTCAATTCGCTCGATGACGTGGGCGCCATCGGCCTGCTGGAGCTGTTCGGCAGGACCTACACCGTCAGCGATCTGTTGATCGTTCTGCTCTTTCCCTATTTCCTTGTCGTGCTCAGCGGCCTGCTGGTGAACCTCATCCGTGGGCTGCTGCAGACGATCCTCGACGTCTCGGACAGCAGCCTCCAGGTGCTGGCCCTGTTGCTCCGCTACCTGATTGTGGGCCTCGGCTTCCTGTGGCTGTTCAACGTCCTCGGGCTGAGCGGCACCCCGCTGGCGGCATTGGTGGGGGGGCTGTCGGTGGGGCTCGGATTCGGGATCAAGGAGGTGTTCTCCAATTTCGTCAGCGGCGTCTGGCTTCTGTTCGAGGGCTCCGTCCGGCCCGGAGATGTGCTCTTCATCGATGGCGATCCCTGCATGGTGCGCCGCATGGGATTGAGGGCCGCCACGCTGTGGCGCCAGCGCGACAATGCCGAACTGGTGATACCCAACCAGGTGTTCTTCACCAATCAGACCACCACCTATACCGGCACCGATCGCATGCGCCGCGGGCAGGTGGCTGTGTCCGCCGCCTACCGACACGTCCCCAGCGAGGTGATCGCCCTGCTGGAGGCCACCGCTCGTTCCATGCCTCGGGTGCTGAGGGAGCCGGCGCCACGGGCCTACTTGATCAGCTACGGCGATTCCGGCATCAACTACGTGGTGCGCTACGGGATCGCCGATCCCCTGGAGAATCTCGGCATCTCCTCGGATCTGTCCGATGCGGTCTGGAAAGCCTTCGAGGCCTGTGGCATCGAGATCCCCTTTCCCCAGCGGGTGGTTCACCCGGCGGGGGGAGGGAGGTTGGAGGGAAAAGCCCTTGACGAGACTTGAACTCGTGACCTCTCCCTTACCAAGGGAGTGCTCTACCGCTGAGCTACAAGGGCATGTGGAAGGTGGGCCGGGTTGGATTTGAACCAACGTAGGCAGAGCCAGCGGATTTACAGTCCGCCCCCATTAACCACTCGGGCACCGACCCGAACCACACCCTCAGAACTTACCAGCCGACCTTCCCACCCATGCGCCTGCTCGTGCTCCATGGCCCCAACCTCAACCTGCTCGGCCAGCGGGAGCCGGGCCTCTATGGCAGCAGCACCCTGGCGGCCATCGATGCCGCCCTGGAACAGCAGGCCGCGGCGCTGGGGGTGGAGCTCGCCTGCTTCCAGAGCAACCACGAGGGGGGCCTGGTGGACCGCATCCAGCAGGCGGGCGGCCAGGCCGGGAGCCCGGCCTGCGACGGGATCCTGATCAACGCCGCCGCCTACACCCACACCTCGGTGGCGATCCGTGATGCCCTGCTGGCGGTGGCCCTGCCCTTCGTGGAGGTGCACCTCAGCAACACCCACGCCCGGGAACCCTTCCGCCATCGCTCCCTGCTGGCGGATCGGGCCCTGGGGGTCATCTGCGGCTTCGGGCCCACCAGCTACCGCCTCGGCCTCGAGGGCCTGGTGGCCCACTTGCGGGCGGCGGCATGAGCGGCGCCTCCATGCCCGTGGCGGCCGAGGCCCCGCAGGCTTTGGCCACCCGGGTGCGGTGGCTGGCGGCCCCCAGCAGCGTCTCCTGGCTGGAGCAGGCCCTGGCCCACCCGGAGCTGCTGCTGATCGACCATGCCCATTGCGAGCGCAAGGCGGCCGGCGCCGCCCTGCTGGAGCAGTGGCGGGTGCCCCTGGCCGGGCTGGTGCAGGTGGGCGGCGACTGGGAGCCGATGATGCGTCGCCGCGACGGCCTGCCCTGGCTGGGCTGGCTGCCGGACACCGGCGTGGAGAGCGGCGCGGAAAGCGAGGAGGCCGGGGCCGCGATGGCGGCGCTGCAGCAGGTGCTGCGGGGCCGCTGGCGGGTGCTGCAGGCGGCTTAGCGCCTCACTCGCTGCGTTCTTCCTCGCCGTTCTCGCCCTCCTGGGCCTCACCGCCGGCACCGCCTTCCCCGGAGGCGCCGGGTTCCATCTTGACGCCGAGTTCGCGGCACGTGCCGATCGGGTCGACGCCCGGTGCCAGGCCGAGGGCCTTGCGCAGGGCATCGATCTGGCCCACCGACTGGAGGTCGATGGTGCTGGCCACCTGCTGGCAGGCGATCGTCTGCAGGGCCCGGCCATCGGGGCGGCCACAGCCGGCCAGCAGGGCGAGGGCCGCAAGGGCGGCGAGAGGGACAACCCGGGGCATGGGGAGGCCGAACACAATGAACGCCAACGTAAGGGCGCCGGGCTCACTCCCCCAGGGCCTCGGCCACGGCGCGCTGGAACACCGCCTCCTCGGGGGTGATCCCGGTCCACTGCTCGAAGATCTGCATGGCCAGCTGCACCAGCATCTCGACGCCATCCACCACCGAGCAGCCGTGGCGGCGGGCCGTGGCCAGGAACGGGGTGATGCGGGGGTTGGTGATCACGTCCACCACCACGCAGGCCGGATCCACCGTGTCCCAGCGGACGGGCACCGGCTCCAGCTCCGGCGCGCAGCCCAGGTGGGTGGCGTTCATGAGCAGGGTGGTGCCCGCCGGCACCGAAACCTCCCCCTCCCAGGCCTGCCACACCGCCGGCACCCCGGAGGCGCGGGTGACGGTCTCCGCCACCTCCTGGCCCTGCTCCTGCCGCCGGGTGATCAGGGTGAGGTGGGCCGCGCCGGCCCAGGCCATCTCCACCGCCATCGCCCGGCCGGCACCGCCGGCCCCGAGCATCACCACCCGCCGGCCCGCCAGGGGCGCCAGCTTCTCGATCGCCTTCACCACCCCCTTGCCGTCGTTGTTGTGGCCGATCAGGCGGCCCGCCTCGATGGTGAGGTAGTTGGCGGCACCGATGGCCCGCACGTCGTCATCGACGTCATCGAGCAGGGGCAGCACCGCCACCTTGTAGGGCACGGTGATGGCCATGCCGCTGTAGCCCAGGGGCACCAGGGCCCGCACCGCCAGGGCCAGGTCCGCCGTGTTGGCGATGTCGTTCTTCCAGAACTGCCAGCAGAGCCCGTGGTGGGCATACACCGCATCGAACATCCGATCGATCGGGTTCTCGGCCACCGGATGGCCGAGCATGCCGGTCATCTGCTTCTGGGGAGGGATCACGGCGAGCCGGCGGGAGGCCCCAGGGTGGCAGGGGGGAGATGCGGGTGGATCAGGAGGACGGGGTGCTGCCGTTGACCCGGCTGATGCCTGTGAGCCCCATCACCACCGGCGCCTGGATCGGGGTGAGCCGCTGGGCGGCGGCTTCGAGGAAGGCCACCAGGATCGTGATCAGCAGGATGTAGTCGCGCAGGGCGGGATCCAGGGGGCCCTGGGCCGAGGCCGGCTGGGCCGCCAGCACGGATTCCAGGGGCACCCAGAGGGGATTGGCCCGGGCCTCGGCGTAAACGGCAGCCAAGCGTGAACTGTGGGCGGGATCAGCCAGGGAGGCGGACTCCGCTGAATGGGCGAAGGCATTGCGCAGCTTGCGTAGGGCATTCAGGGCCCGCTCGACGGCTGGATCGATCAGCCCCAGACGGCTGGCCAGGGCCACCTTGGCGCCGATGGAGCCCAGGGGACGATCGGGCAGGAACAGCCCATCATTTTTCACCGTTGACGGGGCCATCACGGCCTGCAGGAGATGTTCAAGGGCCGCATCCACGCGGGCGACGCCCACCAGCACCGCTCCACGGCCCCGCTCCTCCAGCATCTGGAGGGCGATGGTTCGGGCGGCCAGGGCTGCGGAGGACCCAGAAGAGAAACTCGACGCCGGGAGGGCCATCAGAGGAGAAAATCCAAACCATCCTGCTCTTTGGCCGCTGAAGCTCCTCTGCAGGGGCAACGACGGGACCGGTGTAACTCTCCTCCATGCAACAGATTCATCGTGAAGATGGCGCTTGATCCTGTTGATGCGCTGGCCGCAAGCTAACGGATTCTCTGAAGGCGCAACGAAGGAGTCAGATCGGCATGCAGCCTGTTCAAGGCACTGAGGCTGATCGTGCGCACACCCCGGTGATTTGGAGCACGGGAGGCCGTCCAGGCGTTGATCGCCGGGCCTCCGTAGACCAGTTCCAGACTTGATCGATGAATGCGCACCACCAGCAAAAGCCCCTTACCGCCATGGATCGGGATGTAGGAGCCCTTGCCACTGGCACGGATCTGAACCAGTTCACCTGCTTCCGTTTCTGCATCAAAGTCTTTGCTGTTTCCCGGGAGAAGCTTGAGCCCAAAAGCATCGGCGGCCAGGTATTCACCCGGCGTGCCGACACAGAAACCGGATGGGGTACAGGGTCTACCATCACATTCCTTACTCAGCTCTTCACAAACCTCGTAGAGCCGATTGAGGAGCTGGTGAATTCGGGTGGGATTGGCCATGGGTGGAAGCGTTGGATTCAGACCGAAGGCTTCCAAGCGGTCGCGATCAAGGAGGAGGGCTTGCCGCTGAAACTCACGACCACCCGCTTCTTGGCGCGGGTGGCGGCCACATGCAGGAGTGAGCGCTCCTGCTGCTCGAACAGAGCTTTCGAGAGCTGGTCGGGGCAGCCATCGATGATGCTTCGCAGGGGAAGTTGATCGTCCGTCAGACCCGGCAGGAAGATCTGGTCGAATTCCAGACCCTTGACGCGATGCATCGTCGCCAGACGCAGCGCAGGATCGCTGGGGTCGTCGGACTCATCGGCGTTGATGACCCGGGTGGCGAAGCCCTCGGCCTCAAGCAAGGCAACGAGCTTCTCGACGGCTTTCCTGGTTCTGGCCGTTACGCACGTGGACGCCAGGGACTGTTGCGCATCACGCAGCTGCCGCAAGGTGCTGACCAAGAAGGCCTGCTCCTCGGCCGGATCATCGAATCCACGCACCAGGGGATGGTCGCCGTGGAGCAGCGAGCGGTAGTCGCTGGCTTGATCACTGCCGCCGTCCAGGTCGTCAAAGTCGAGGCCGTGAAGCACAGCGGTGGCCCAGGCACGGGTTTCCTCGGTGGTGCGGTAGTTGATGCGCAACTTGCGGGCCCTGCCACGGACATCGATGCCACAGCGGCTCAGCACCACCGGCTTGCCGTAGATGCGCTGGTGGGGATCGCCGACGATGAAGAGGTCGTTGGCGCGGGGCTCACCCACCAGGGCGCGCAGCAAGGAAAAGGAGGCCAGGTCGAGATCCTGCGCCTCGTCCACCACCACGGCGGCATAAGGGGGCGGCGGGCCGGCGCGGTTGAGCAGGTCGGCGGCGATCTGCTTCGCTTCCTCCGGTTCCCACAGCCCCCGCTGGCGGAATTCGGCTCGCACCGCATCAAACACGGGCCAGATCTGGGCACGCTGCTGCCGGTTGAGACGGGTGCCGCGTCCGACCCGCCGGGCCATCAGATAGTCGTCGCGGCTGCGGCAGCCCTGGGCGAGCACCACGTCTTTCCACTCCTCGCGGTAGAAGCGCTCATCGAGACCCAGCGCCGTCTCGGCCACATCCATGGCCAGGCTCCAGCAGCTGTCGCGGGCCTCGTCGTTGAACACCCGCACCTGCAGGCCCTGACCCTTGAGAAACGTCATCACCCAGCCATCGAGGTGAATCACCTCCAGGCGCTGCAGTTCCTCAGGGCTGCAGATCTTGGTCAGGTTGGCGCGGATGTCGGTGGCCAGGTTGCGGGTGAAGGTGGTGAACAGCACCCGACCGGCGGCGCCGGATTCGAGCAGCTGATGGGCCAGCCAGCGGGCACGATGCATGGCCGCCACGGTCTTTCCGGTGCCGGCACCACCGAGAACACGCACGGCACCACTCCATTGGCGCTCAACAAGTCGGCGCTGGCTGGGGTGGAGGAACACACGCCAACGCTCCAGCGGAGCAGAGAGCATGGCCTCGAGCACGTCGTCGTCGGTGATGACCAGGAACTCGGCTTTGCTCTCCGGCGTCTCCAGGGCGGCGGCCACATCGGTGGGGTCGATGGCGGTGGGTCGCTGACGTTCCAGCTCGTCGATCACCGCTTCGATCGGCCGGCCATCGGCCAGCAGGATCAGGCCATCGACGCAGTCCTGCGGCACCCACTCGATCAAACGGCTGAGGGTGTCCTCACTGCTCACGGCCCGAACGGCCGGTAGCAGGGCCTCGGGAACACCGAGCAGCATCAACTGGTCGTCGCTGCAGTGGGAGAACAGCGATCCGGCCTGGACAGAGGCCTGCTCCGCCGGCGCCTGGGTCGCCAGGGCCTCGGTGACGGCGGCGGCAATGGCATCCCCCACGGCCATTTCGGCGGCCTCCACATCCACCACCTGCAGCGCGCCGGACACCCTGTTCACGTGGCAGGTGCGGCGCCGGGCCCACTGGTAGGCGTCGTCGTGCTTGTCGATCCAGAGCAGCACGTAGGTGTCGCCCGCTTCGGGGGCGCGCACGATGCAACGGATGTCCTGGTCCACCCGGATCGAGCGGATGAACGGGTCCTTGCCACCCTCGATGCGCTCGTAGTTGAGCCCCGGGCTGCGGGGGTTGTCGCGGAACTTGGAGAGGAAGGTGGCCACCTTGCCGCGTGCCTTCTCCGGCAACTGGCCAAACGCCTTGAAGAAGTCGTTGGAGAGGGCAACGGTGAGACGGGGCTCGCTCATGGCAGGTTCGGGGTGTGAATCAGGACGTTGCGAGCGCCTCGCGGATGGCGGCGGCCGTGCTGCCGGGAGGATCCTCCAACGGCCAGCAACGCCAGCCTGCTGCCGCGAAGGCATCGGCGTCGGTTCGATCCAGCGTCACCGCCAGCCGCTGCTCAGGCCAGGCCAGCTCCGCCTGGGCGAGCACCTCACCACGGGGCCCCTCCAGCTCGAACGCCTGCTCCGGCAGGGGCAGATCCGAGCCCTGCCAGGTTGCCGCCAGCGCCACCAGCAGGGGCTGGGCCTGGGGAGGGGCGTAGCGGCCGAACTCCAGCCAGGTCCGCTGCTGCTCGGCCGCCGCTGCTTCCTGGGCAGCGGGCCCATCGGGCGGGTTCGCTCCCGTGCTGGTGCTCACCCACACCTGGGGCGGATCCACCGCGGCCGGCTCCTCACCACCGCCCCAGCCAGGGGTGGAGAGCAGCAGGTGGGGGAGGAACTGGAAGAGATTGCCCTGGCGCAACCACTCCCGCCAGGTGGCTTGTCTCAGCGGCTCCGGGCCGGCGGCATCGGCCTGGAAGTGAATGGTCCGAAAGCTCGCGGCGGGATGGCGCCGCTCATGCAGGCCCATATCCACCAGGTTGTGGATCTGCAGGCCGGGAGCGGGGTTGAGGTGTTGGCCAACGCGGCGTGGGGACTCAGCGCCTTGCCATTCCTGGATGTGCGGCCTCAGCGCCAAGGCCTCGGCAGGGGCCGTGAGTTCGGGGGAATCGATCGCCAAGGGCGAGGCCTGGGCCAGGCAGAATTGCTGCGCCATGCCCTGCCACAGGGCCTCGGAGGGATTGGCGAGGTACGCCATCAGCAGCTGCAGGCTGCTGGCCAGCTGGGCCTGGCGGGGCATCAGGGGTGGCGGCACGGACAGGTTGTCCAGAAGCCCAGGGGGCCACCAACGCGCGATGAACGTTTCGGGCTTGCTGGCGAAGGCCGGGATCACCCCCACCGCCAGGCCATTGGGATCGAGCGGCAGCTGGGCGGTAGGCAACGCCTCCACCACGTCGTCCCAGCTGAGGGCCCAGAACAGGTAGCGGCCGCTGCGCTGCAGGGCCATGCGCTGCTCGGCATCGGTGGCCAGCCGGCCACGGTGATACTCCCAGCCATCGGTGTAGATGGCGATCGGTTTGCCGCCGGCGGTGGGCGTGAGCAGGAAGTCGGCACGGGAGAAAGCGCCCACCCCTTCGGCTTCGCCGATCGGCACCTGCTGCTCCACCTTCCAACTCACCAGGGCTGGGCTGCCGTTGTGGCCCTGGGCGCTGCTGAAGGTGAGCAGGTAGCCCTTGTTGCCCTTGATGAAGTCGTCCCGCAGGGTGACGGTGACACCAGGCGGAGCGCCCTTGCCCTCCCGCAGCTTCTCGATGAAGCGGAGTTCCAGTTCACTTTCGGCGCGGGTGTTGATCACCACCTCCGAAAGGCTGCTGTCGGTGGGGTGCAGGTCGTCCCAGCGGCGCAGGATCGACTGCAGCTGCTCGATCGCACGGCGCTTGCTGGTGCGTTCACGATCAAAGCGCTGCCGGTACATGAAGATGCAGCGGTAGCAGCCATCGCTGCAGGGGCAGGCCTGCAGGGTCTGCAGCGATTGCTGGAACACCGAGCGCAGATCCTTGCCGCCGGCCTCGATCAGCTGGCGGACATAGCCGGTGCCGCCGGGCACCGAATCAAACAGGTAGAGGAAGGTCTTGCGCTGTTGGCTGCCGGGCTGGGGCTCTTCTCCGAGAGCGGATTGGAGGTGATCCACCTTGCCGCCGAAACGCTGGCGCAGGCCCAGATGCAGGGCACCGATGAAGGAGGGTTGGCCCGCCTCATCCCAGAAGCTGGCGCCGGGAAGCAGGAAACGCAGGGCTTCAGAGTTGAACTCCCGGTACATGAACAGCAGCTGGCGCAGCTGGGCGTCATCGGGCTTGTCGCGGTACTTGCAGGCCCATGTGTGATTGGTGGCCTTGGGCGGGCCGTGCTGCACCTTGCCGCAATCGCGGCAAAGCTCGAAGCCCTTCACCTTGAGGGCCTTGCCGGCGATGGCATGGGTGGCGCCCACCACCGCCTGCTCGCCGAAGTTGATCTCACGGAAGGTGGTGCTGGCCAGGTACTCGGCTCCGAAGGGGAAGTCTTCATCGGCGATGGCCAGCGAGATCTCTCGGCGGCTGTGGTCGGGAACGATCAGCAGTTCGCGGTGGAAGAACAGCGGGTTGCGCTCATCGGAGTCGTCGCCGAAGCGGCTACGGGCGTCCTCGGTGGTGGCCTGCACCTGGCGCAGGCGCGCCATCTCCTTGATCTGGCCGTGATCGGCGTAGCCGCTGTGGCCGCAGCGGGGACACTCCTTGCGGCTGAAGTCGTCGTCGGTCTCGCGACTGGCGTAGGAGCAGGAGGGGCAGAAACGCCAGCGTTCCGGCTTGTTGAGCTTGGGATCGACCTGATCGACCTTGACGCGACGGCCCTGGGCATAGAACTGGCCATCGGGCACCAGCTCGCGAATGGCCACATTGGCGGGGCGCTCGTAGCTCAGCGGCGGCAATTCCTCGCTGCGTCGACCCACACCGCCTCGCCCCTCGCCAGAGCGGCCCGGCAACTTGCGCCAGAGCACGGATTTGAGCGTGACGCCGGCTTCCGGGAAGGCGTAGTTCGGCAGAAAGCCTTCATCGGTGAGCATCGCCAGCAGGGGCCGGCTGTCGAGGTCCTTGCGCAGCTGGTTGTAGGCGAACTGTTCACGGCGGATGGCGTCCTTGGCTTCGCGCTCCTCGGGGGTAAGGCCGTCGTCGGGACGCTCGCAGAGCTTGTTGAAGCGCTCGCGCAGCTTGCGGGCCTCGGCGCCGAGACGCTTGCGCTCGGCCACCAGATCGCGCAGTCGGGCCAGCAGCTCTTCCGCGAAGGGGGCGGCGAAGGGCGCATCGAAGGCGCCCTCTCCGCCGCTAACGGCGGGGGTGAGCAGGAACAGGCCCAGATCGTGGCGGCTGGCGGGCAGCAGCGCCTCGCCGAACAAGGCGCAGAAACGCTCCAGCAGATCGATCTGCTGTGCCTGCACCCAGCCCAGCCAGGTGTAGGGGAACTGCTCAGGGATGGTGCCGGCGCTGGCTTTCTCGACGGCATCGAGCACCGGCTTGAGCTTGCGCGGCACGGCCAGGTGATCGAGGCCACTGGCCACCCAGCGATCGAGGCTGTAGGCGAGCAGCTGGCGGCGCAGGATGGCGGCCGCATCGAGATAACAGCCGGGCGGGGTCACCTGCCCCTGCAGCATCTCGCGCGGATCGGAGAAGAAGTAGAGGTCGTGGGCGGTGCCGGTGACCACGGTGCCCACCATGGCGTTGCCATCGCGGCGGCCGGCGCGGCCGATGCGCTGCAGGTAGTTGGCGGGCTCCGGTGGCACCGACGCCAGCAGCACCGAGGAGAGATCGCCGATGTTGATGCCCATCTCCAGGGTGGAGGTGGCGGAGAGCAGGTTGGGATCGCTGCGGAATTCACCGCGGATGAACTGGGTTTCGAGCCGCTCGCGATCGCCCCGCTCGAGCAGGCCGGTGTGCTCGCGGGCAACGATCCGGTGCACCTCACCGCGCTGATAGAGGCGGCGATAGAGGGGTAGCCCGCCGCGGGCATCAGGCCGGTAACGGCCGGGGCAATGGCCCACCTGGCAGGGCAGGCCATCCCAGAGGCTGAGCTGCTCGCTGGGCACGCTGTGCCTGTCGCCGCAGTGCTCGCAGCGCACCGGGTGGGCCTCACGGCTCACCGTGATCGCTGCCGGCGGGATCGCCCAGATGCGCTCACCGCGCCCACCGCTGACCTGCAGCAGCAGGCCTCCATCGCAAAGCGCGTCCACCACCGCATCGAGAGCTTCCTTCTGCTGCTCGGCGTCGAGGGGGGAGGCTGGGGCAAGGGTGCGGAGCAGCCAGTGCTGGGCCCAGGTGGGACGGCCGGATTCGCGTACCAGCTGCTCGAAGCGCCCCTTGCCACGGAAGCTGGTGAGGAAAATCGGCCGGGTCGAGTTACGTCCGAGACCGGGGAGATACGGGGTCTGATTGAAGGGGTAGGTGTTCTCGCCGCCGCTCTCGAGATACTCGCTGGACTTGCCCTCGCGGCCCACCAGCTCGGGAAGGGCCAGCCCACCGCGCTGGCGCAGGTGCTGCAGGAGGCCCACCACCAACTGCTGCAGCTGGCCAAGGCGGAGGCCCCGCAGGGGCTCGATCTCGTTCTGAAGCAGGTTCTGAAGGCCCGGCAGCAGCTTGTTCACGGCGTCCGGATCCACGGTGGCGGCCAGGGCACCGGCCTGCTCCACTGACGAGCCCAGGCGGGCGCGATAGCCGAACTCCGCCGCCACGTCCCAGCGCAGCCGATCGCAGACGTAGCGCATCAGCGTGCCGCTGGCCTCGAGGGCTGGGGTGAGTTGCTGCTGGAGGGCATCCCACTCGGAGAGCCACTCCAGGTCGTGGGGGATGAAGGTGGCGGCGAAGTCGACGGGGTTGGGGAAGCGCTGCTGCCAGTCGTTGATCACGCGCTCCTGGAGCGCATCGAGCGACAGCGGGCCATCGGCTTGCTGCACCGTGGTGGTGAGGGCGGTGCGGAAGGAGGTGCGGTAGGCCCGGCCGGCGATGAAGCCGGCGCGGTGGGCCGCATCCTGCACGGAGTCGGAGAAGGCCAGCAGCTTCTTGTCGCCGTTGAAGGCGGAGGCGAACAGCGAGGCGCTCCAGGTGCTGGTGAGGTTGGCGGCCGACGAGCCGATCAACAGCAGGCCCTGCTGGGCATTGCAGTAGGGGCAGTCGCGGCTGACGCGCGGGTGGTTGTTGTCGTCGACGGTGCTGCAGTCGGGGATGTCGACCGGCACCAGCTCCCGGCTCTGGCAGGTGGGGCAGACGGGCACGGCACCCGTGGGGGTGGCCTCGGCCAGCTCCTTGGCGGGGTGGAACGACAGGCAGGAGGCACAGAGCTGGTGGCTGCAGCTGTCGGCCCTGGCCGCGGGGCCCTGGGGGAAGAGGTAGCGGAGCTCGGGGGCGCCGGAGAAGAAGGCCTTGTAGAAGGACCGGAGGTTGTTGGCCCGATCCAGCCTGTTGCTGCCGGAATTGATCACGGTGGAGGCCCAGGCGGTGGCGCCGCAGTCGCGGCAATGGACCACCGGCAGGTGCAGGCTGATGTCGCTGCCGGCCAGGTCGTCGGAGTGGCGCAGCTGGGGTTCGGCCTCCACCGAGGCCACCATGCGCTTGAGCTCCCGCAACCAGAGCTGCACGCGCAGGTTGAGCCAGGGCACCACCACCGGCTGGCCATCGAGCCTGGTGGCGGAGCGACGGGCATGGGCCACCAGCGCCAACAGGCTCTCCAGGAGCAACACGCGGTAGCGGCGGGGATAGCGATCGCCCAGGCCCAGCTGGCGGGAGAAACGCTCCAGCAGCTCTTCGATCGAGCAGGTGCCGGCGGCCTGGCGCACCAGGTTGTGCACCGCCGGCAGGGTGCCGAGCTGCCGGCCCAGGGCCAGGCGCCAGCCGTCGTCGTGGACGTTGCCTTCCGGAGGGGGAGGGAGGGTGTCGCCCAGCCAGAGGGCCGCCTGGGTGGCGATGTAGGCGTCTGCTGCAGGGGCGTGTTCGGGGTCGAGCCGATCGACGGCGTCGAGGCCGGGCAGCGGCAAGGCGAACAGGCCGCCATTGTCGGGATCGCCATAGGCGGTGTGGCCGGTGAAGAACTCCTCGGGGCTGAGGCGTTCCTCTTCGATCAGGGCGGCGGACTCGAAACGGCTGGCGAAGATCTGGCCGGCGTAGGTGAGCATCGCTTCACGCGACTCGGGACCGCCGAGGGTGGCGGAGGTGCCGACACACACCAGCTCCTCGCCGGGGCACTGGAGACGATCGCGCAGGCGGCGGATCAGGCAGGCCAGGTCGGTGCCCTGGGCGCCATCGAAGCTGTGGAACTCGTCGACCACCAGGTACCGCAGCACGCTGGTGCCATCGCTCAGGCGGCCGTTGTGCTCCCAAAGGCTCTGCACGTGGGGCTGGATCAGCAGGTAGTCGAGCTGCTTGTAGTTGGTGAGCAGGATGTCGGGCGGAGCTTTGTGCAGGGCGTCCTTGTCGGTGATGACGCCGGTGGCGGTCATCGCCGCGCTGGGCTCATCGTCGGAAGCGCCGATGTAGAGGCCCGCGCGCAGGCCCGCCAGGGCGGGGATGGTGTGGATCAGATCGGCGATGCGCCGGGCCTGGTCGGTGGCCAGGGCATTCATCGGGTAGATCAGGATCGCCTTGATGCCGCGGGTGCCCTGGGCGTCCTGCTGGCGGCAGTGCTCCAGCAGGGGCAGCAGGAAGCACTCGGTCTTGCCTGAGCCGGTGCCGGTGGCCACCAGGGTGTTGCGGGGACTGCCGGGCAACAGCCGATCGAAGGCCTTCTCCTGGTGGCGGTAGGGCGGGAAGGGGAGCGGAATCTGGGGGAACCAGTTGCGGCTGGAGCCCTGGTGAAAGGGCAGCGCCACCGTCACGTAGGGCCCCTTGAACAGGCGCTCGCGATCGTCGAGGAAGCGATCGATCAGCCCCGCGAAACCGGGTGTGGTGGGGTGAAAGGCGGTGCGGATGGCGTCGGCGGCCACCTGCTCCAGCTCGCTGGCGACGACGGAGGGGAGCAAGGCGTGGGGCAGATCTGCCGCTTCAGGCTAGGCGGCATCTCAGTGCTGCCAAGGGTTCTGATTTGATGCAGGCCTTGCATCAAATCAGAACCCCCTGCTCACGGCACGGGCCAGTGACCCTCCACCAGAAACCGCTCCCTGGGGAAGGTGCCCTTCAGCCCTCCTGCGAAGGAAACAGCCGTCACCCCCGCTGCGCTGATCTCCAGAGTCCAGTCCTGGAAATCGAACGTCGTGCTGCTGAAGGCATAGGGCGTAAGGACCCCCACCACAGGAGGTGTCAAGGGAGAGCGGGCCGACGGCACCTCGAAGGCCTGAACGCCGCGCTCACGCATGGCATCGCCGCAGCGCTGGCTGGTTGCGTAGCTACTGGGATCCGTGATGGCAGCGAGGACCTCGGGTGTGAGGTGCTTTTGCAGCGACAGGCCGCGGTCCGCCGTGATCTCTACCGAGAAAGCAGTTTGCAGACGCTGAAGGCGGGCACCCTCAGGCAGCGGCGAATCTTCCAGCATCCGCAGGGCATGGAAGGAGCGCTCGGCCAGAGCCGTTTCCAGGGCTCGCGCCCCATAGAAGAGATGGCGCTGGTGAGCGCGCCCAAAGCGAGATCCACTGATCAGGGGCGGATAGCGAAAGGGTGTCAGCAACAGCGGATGCGACGGCATCGGCCGGCCTTCGGAAGCCTCAGGCCAGTCGCAGGGAATCGGCGGCTTCACCGTGTCGATCAGCTGCTCCAGGCGTGCCTGTTCCAGGAGCCCATCCACCAGATCAGCGGTGCCGCTTTCGCCCTGTCGATCGGTGATGCGAACCACTGCCCCCGTAAGAGGGACCAAGGGAGCCGCTTGGCAATCAGCCGCGGAGGGCATCGAGGTAGCTGACAACGCGGGTGAGGCCTTCCACGCGCGCCATCAACTGACGCGGCGGCTGTTCGCCGAAGTGGCGGTTGGGCTGCTCCATCCAGTGGCGCATCAGGGCCTGATCGCCACCCATCAGGGCATGCAGGCTGCGATAGACCCGCACGAACAGCAGCGCCAGCTCGCCTTCCTTGGTCTTGGGATCCAGCCCCGTGCGTTCAATGCTGGTGCGGTGCTTGCCCACCACGGCGCTCAGCTCGTCGCGCGTGAGGCCCAGGGCCTGGGCCGCACGACTGCAGGCCTCGGCCACCAACTGGGCATCGGACTTGACGAGCGGCTCCTGGGGGAGCGGAGCCAGGGCAGGAGGCATCGGAGGACCTTGGCTGGTCGTGCAGATGCACGCATTATTGCCAAGATCGTGCGTTTATGCAATTCGCCGGGCCGGCCTGGGTCGGATTGGCCGCTGATCTGCCGAATGGCATGGGCGCTGTTCATGGTGTGGCGGGCAGATCCAGTCGCTCACCGGTGCGACCGACAGCCACCCAGCGGCGGCAACCACCGAGGCGACGGTTGAGCTGCTGAGCGCCATCACTCCGAAAAGATCTGCCTCCACTCTTCATCTGGCAGTTGCCCCCGCAACTGATCCTTTAGCTCGGTATAAAGCTTTGCATCTTGCTGAGCAACTGAACGTGCCATAGCCTTGGCCATCGCAATGTCTTTATTTGCAGCGTAAACAGCAATCTTGTCTCGAATGATCCTTGGAGCACCGTGCTTGCTGGAAAGAATGTCTTTCAAGATAGTGGCACCCAGGATCTGGCCAACAACAACAGGATTGATCCCCCACATCGCTCATCTCAGGAATTGATGAACTCGGAAAACGCCCCAGAGTCTCGCGAGCGAGTTGCAAATAGGTCAAAGAGGCTGCGGATCATCTCGCGGTACATGGCCTTGGTTTCTTCATCGCCTCCATCGCTCTTGGACAGTTCCGTGAGCCCCTGGACCAGGGAGGCAAAGTTCTGACTGTTGATCTGGAGTTCAGCGCAGCGCGACTGAAGAGCTGCCTGGAAAGCCTGCTTTTTGGTTCGCAGGGCGTAGACCTCCCTGAGGCCATCAATAATCACGGGAAGGTTGTCGATCAGCCCCTTAGCGATTAGGGCCTCGGACGTCACGGGTTCACTTGGCATCATGGAAGAGTCGGTCATGTCTAGATCGTTGCAATTGGGCATTCGTAGAGGCAATTAGTCCGCTTTGGTCACGATGTCAACCAGTTTCTTGACGCCCCAGATTGAGACAGCGGCGATGGCCGGAACAACGAGGACTGTGCCCGCTAGCATCCCACCGCCAACCAGCGCACCTAGGGCTGCGAGACCGGAGGTGATGCCAGCGGCGCTGAGGCCGAACACAGAACCGGAGGCGGCAACTGCCGCGATGGGAACACCAGCTCCGGCCAGATTCGCCGCGGATTCCTTGATGAAGTTGTTAAATGAATCGGAATCACTGGGAGTATTCCGAAGCTGCCAGAGGCCAAACTGAACTTGCTTGATAGCCATGGTCTGCTCGTGTTCAACCCCCAGACTCCGGCCAATTTCAATGACGTAATCCTGTTCTTCAACCGATATGTAGTTGTTGGCCAGAGCCATGATAAACAAATCGGTGATCAGCGTGAAGCGCAGATCGGAATCAGACAGAGCCTGGATGCCAGCAATGATGGCCTCTCTGTGTGAGTCACTCAGGTCATAGACGGCGGCATATACGCGCGCCTTGCCTTGATCGGAGATCTCAAGCGCGTTCATCTGCTGTTCAAGCTGATTGCGTTCCTGCTCATCGAATTGACGATCGACATAGCAGAGCTCTCCCAGCAGGGAGACATAGGCAATCCGGGCTTCTTCTGGATAGTTGAGGATCGGATGAGAGGCTTGTTCTGTCATGAGTTTTGCCTGGCGTAGAGATGAAGATGATGAAAACAAGATATTCAGTCCTGTAGCAGTTCTACCCATCCAATGGATAGATCATGCCTGTCTCTTCACCGATTGCGGATGTGATCAGCTCCAGCCGCTGCTGCAGGAACTGCTCGAAGGCGTCGGTCCAAAGTCCCGACTCGCTCCCATGGGGAATCAAGTGGCTGCCGAGCACCGTCGCCATGGGGAAACCCAGCTCATCGCACAACTCCGCCATGTAGTCGGATGGGGCGCGACAGCTGATGCGCTGATTGGTTTGTCTGTCAATCAGGCAGCGGTTGACTACGCAGTCGCGAGGACGGGATTCAATGCCGCGGTCTTCCAGGTATTTTGCTGGGAAGATGTGATGATCGTCGATGCCGCTGCTGACCAGGAGTTGGTCGTTCAGCACGGCACGGCTGTGAAAGTCGAGCGGGCGATCACCGCTGGCGAGGATCAGGCAGATGGTGGCGCGGTAGAGGGAGCGCTGCCTGGGGGTGACATCGCGCAGCTGCTCGGGGTTGAAGTGGAAACTGCGCACGTTTTCGGGAGCCGGTGCGGCTGAGTCCCTGAGCCAGGGGATCAGCTCTCCCACATCACGGCTGCTCTGGGTGTTGGGGGAGCTTTCGTAGGCCTGGCTGAACACCGAGCACCAGAACCAACGCTTGATCTGCTCGCGCTGGGCACCAACTGCAACGCCCCTGGTGGCGCCAGCTCGTGCGAGGGCCGCAGCCATGGGAGCGAGCATGGTGTTGAACGGCAACCAGCGTGGCTCAAGCACCCAGCAGTCGTCGTGCAGGATCGTGAGGGAGAGCGCCAGGGCCTCAATCACCGGCTGCCACCACTGGGTGACGGTGTCGGCGGTGAGATTAAGCACATCGCCGCGCTTGCAGCTCGGAGTGTTGCCGCCGGCCAGGGCAATGGCCATCAGCACGTAGTAGGGATCCACATCGAAGTGGGCGATCAGCGGGTGATCGCTGCGGGCCTGCTCCCAGAGCTCGCGCAGCTTGAGGTCTTGACTCCAGAAACGGGCGGTGAGTAGCTCAAACACGCTGAGCTTCACGCCGGTGCGGTTCAGCGTCTCGAAGATCGTGCAAAGAGCCGCCGGCTCGGTATCGGCGGACAGGGTGACAACGGGGAAGACGTATTGATCAATGCGGTTGATCCACTGGGCCTCCAACTCCTGCAGCTGGTCTTCCAGCTGGTCGCGCTCTGCGCCCTGACGGGTGCGGGCCACCTGGGAGGCCCACTTGGAGAAACCGGTGCTGCCCTTATGAAGCATGGAGAGGGGCATGAGCAGCTGCTCGGCTTGCCACTCAATGGCCTCTCGCTTGGCTACGGCACCTTTGGTTCGCCGTAAGTAGTCAATGGCGTCCTCAAAATCCTCCCCGTCGATCAGGGCGCGGATGTCGAGGTAATAGCGGTGATCGCCGACGCCGTAGAAGGCTTGATACAGCGAGGTGAGCCGCTGCTGGCCGTGTCAAGCGACATCCGGAATTGGTCCTCCGGCGACATGAAATCTGGCCCACCCTGTGAGGCTGTAGCCCCGGCTTGTTGACGCCGTAGCCGGCGCCGGTTGGTCTTGCTCATCAGTCCATTGGGATG